>JAFSZZ010000141.1 GCA_017458765.1 Lachnospiraceae bacterium
CTTAAGATCTATCTTGCGGGTGGTGAGCATAATCTTCTTAATATAATGGATGCACTGAAAACATCGGGCGTAAGTTTCGGACAGGTATACTCCGAACTTCCTACCCTTAATGATGTATTTCTTACCATAACGGGAAAGGAATTAAGGGATAAGGACTGACCGCAGGAAGAAAGGAGAGGCTTATGTTTTTGCATAACCTTAAATATGAGATAAAGTTGAACCTAAGGGCCAAGGAAGTTATCATCTGGATGCTCCTGTTCCCATGCGTTTTGAGCGTTCTGTATAAAGCGGCGTTCGGCAATATCTATGAAAACGGTGGGATAAAGACTGTTCCGGTGTCAGTGGTCGAGCATGTAAAGGATGATATGTTCAGCATCATGATGGGTGTGATGGGAGAGACCGAAACGACATATTCGGAGAACGAGAGCAATGTTAGGAAGTGGTTCTCAAAGCTCATGGCTGAGAAGATGGAAGAGGACGTGGACACAGGGGATACGCCGTTGTTCCATGCAACATATTGCAGCGAGGAAGAGGCATATAAGATGCTTGAGGATGGCGATATCAAGGGGATCATATTCGTGGATGCGCTTGAGGGAGCGGATGATGGTAAGGATGAAGCCGCTGATGAGCCTTCCGATGCACAGATGACAGATTGGAGCTCGGATACCATACAGCGCATTCTTGATGAGTTCGGAACGGAGACTACGGGACTGGGCACAGGTGATGACTTTGATGTTGCGGATTATTTATCAAATGAAGGGCTGACTCTAAAGGATATGGTAGAGCTTAAGGATATGCTCGAAAATAAATCCGAACTGTCACTTAAGATCAGATCAAATGGTATGGAACAGTCATCCTTAAAGCGTTTTCTTGAGATGTACAAAACACTCATGCTCATCACATCAAAGATCGCAGAAAAGGGTGATATGGATTCGACTTCCGTTATGGATACGGTTATAATCGAGGAGCTTAAGCTTACGGATGGAAACACGGGTCCGTTTGTTACCTACATGTATAATATGATAGCAATGGTTGCCCTGTTTGGTATGACGGTGGCACTCCACATAGCACTGTACAGCGAAGCGAACCTCTCAAGTTTCGGAGCAAGGCGTTCATGCTCGGCAACGCCTAAGCTCACAACGGTAATGGCAGGACTGTGTGCATGCTGCATAACACAGATATTCTGTGTAGCGGTTACTATCACCTTCCAGGCCTTGGTTCTGAAGATCGATTTTGGCGGCAGGCTGCCGTATGTATATTTAGGCGGAGCGCTCGGGGCGATCATGGGAGTATCGATGGGTTTCTTTGTCGGAGCCATAGGCAGGATCAAATACGAGGCAAAGATCGGGATCAGTATGGCTGTTGTCATGACCTTAAGTTTTATGAGCGGTCTCATGGTGTCGGGGATCAAGGGTATTTTGGAGATCAATGCGCCGATCGTAAATGATCTTAATCCGGTAGCTATAGTGGCTGATTCTTTCTACTATCTGAGCGTTGATGCGGATCTTAGCCGTTACTACGGTAAGCTTGTATCCATTGGGATATACACAGTAGTGTTTGTCATGCTTGGATTCTTACTGACAAGGAGGAGAAAGTATGAAAGTCTTTAATCTGTTTTTCAAAATAGTAAGAGCCAAGGCCGGTATTATCATGCTGTATGTTGTTATCTTCCTTGCGATATGTTTCCCCATGGTACATTCAAATAAGGAAAAGACCGATTTCAGTGAATCATCCATATCGGTCTGTGTGATAGATGAGGATCAGACCGAGTCGAGTAAGCGCATGAAGGAGGCAATAGCTGCCAGAAATGATCTTGTGGAGATCCCGAATGATAAACAGAAGATCATGGATGCGATGTTTTATGAGATGGTGGATTATACCGTTGTAATAAAGAAGGGATTTGAAGAACGTCTTAAGAACGGATCGGGAACAGAGGAGGCACTTTTTAACGGATATAAGATGCGTGCGACCTTCCAGAGTGTAATGGTCGAGCAGTATCTGACCAATTATGTAAGACTGGTCAAGGCCTTTATGTCAGAGGGTTTGACGGTCGCAGAGGCATCAGCGCAGGCAGGAGAGGAATTCAGTAAGGAAGTCCGGGTTGAGATAGTGACACCGCCCGATAAGGAAGTACTTGACGAAAATTATACGGCCAACTTCGCAGCATTCTTCAGGCTGCTGCCTTATCTGTTTGTGGCGATCATGGTCAATGTACTCAGTGCCATACTTGTGACACTGAACAGGAAGGATCAGAAGATGAGGATAGAATGCTCGAGTGTTAAGATGTCTTCCTATATGAGCCAGTTGTTCCTGGCAAGCGGTGTGCTTACACTGTTTATATGGCTCCTGTTCATGGCAAGCGGAATGCTGGTGTACGGGGGCTTGTATAAGGGAACAAACTGTTATATGGCGGTGCTTAATTCTTTGATCTTCGCACTTATCGCTGCGCTTATTTCGATACTTATAGCATCATTTAATCCGACAGGAACTGTAGTCAATATGATCGCTCAGATATTGGGACTTGGAATGGCATTCCTTTGCGGAGCCTTTGTCCCACAGTCATACCTTGGCGATGGAGTGCTTGCTGTAGCACGGATATTCCCTGTGTATTGGTTTGAAAAAGCAAATGATATGCTTTGCGGAGCGCAGAAGGGAACGCTTTTGGATGTAAGGACATGCTTCATTGTTGAATGCGGATATATAGTATTATTTGTGGTTCTTATAGTGATAGCTTCCGCAAGACGCGGAGGAAAGAGCAAGTAGAAGATCAAACCGATCAGATTTTAGTTGTAAAAAAACCCCTGTCGTTATAAACTGTTACGGCGGGGGTTTTTAGTGAAGAGAGGTTAGGATGTTATATCAGATAAACAATGCCACGGTGCAGTATGCTGCAGATACCGTGCTTGACAATATACAGTTTGAAATAAAGAACAAAAACGAGAAGATCGCGGTCGTTGGGCGCAACGGCTGCGGTAAGACGACCCTTCTTAAGCTTATTTCAGGCGAAGTGGAGATGACGAGATTTGATGGGGTGGAATCCGCGATCTCGATAACAGGCTCGCCGACGATAGGCTATCTGAAACAGCTTACCTTCGAGGATGATTCCCTCACGCTTGATAACGAGATCCGCAAGGTCTTCGCGCCTGTTATAAAAATGCACGAACGTATGGAAGAACTTGTCGGGCTTATGAATTCCGAGGATTACAAGAGTGATTCGGCGTATTCGGCGATCTTAAGGAACAGCGGGCAGTGCTCCCTATCACTTAAGAGTCACGAGGAGCTTGCAGAGGAGTATACCGCACTTCAGGAGGAATTCCGTGATATAGGCGGATATTATTACGAGAAGGAATATGATACGATGCTTAAGCGCTTCGGGTTCAGTGAAGAGGACAAGGGCAGAAGATTGTGCGAGTTCTCGGGAGGTCAGAGGACCAAGCTCGCCTTCATCAAACTGCTCTTAAGCAAGCCGGATATCCTTCTCCTGGATGAGCCTACGAACCATCTTGATATAAGTACGATAGAGTGGCTCGAGAAGTATCTTAAGTCGTATAACAGGGCTGTGGTGGTAGTATCGCATGACAGGATGTTCCTTGATAAGATAGTTGACACAGTATATGAGATAGAACATCACAGGATAAGGAGATATCCCGGTAATTATTCTGCCTTTGTTAAGCTTAAGAAGGAGGCATATGAGAAACAGCTTAAGGATCACAATGCGCAGCAGAAGGAGATAGAACGCCTGGAGGGCATAGCCGAACGGTTCATGGGCAAGCCGACCAAGGTATCGATGGCGAGATCCAAGCTTAAGGCCATAGAGCATATGGATATCATAGAGGCGCCGGATAAATATGATAACAAGACCTTCAGGGCGGAATTTACACCGAGGGTAGAATCGGGCAAGGATGTGCTGTTTGTAAGTTCGCTTGCGGTCGGTTACGATCATCCGCTTGCGAAGGTGTCATTTGATATAAAACGGGGAGAACGTTTGGGCATCATAGGCGGTAACGGGATAGGCAAATCCACTCTGCTTAAGACATTGGTCGATGCTGTGCCTGCACTTTCGGGTGAATACAGATACGGTACCAATGTGGAGATAGGATATTTTGACCAGCAGATGGCACAGTACACAAGTGACAAGACGGTCATGGATGATTTCTGGGACGAATACCCGACGCTTACACAGACGGAGGTAAGGAACAGCCTCGGAGCACTCCTGTTTACGCAGGAGGAAGTATTTAAGAAAGTAAGGATGCTCTCCGGAGGTGAGAAGGTGAGGCTGGCGCTTGCCAAGATATTTAAGAAAAAGCCAAACATGCTCATACTTGATGAGCCGACAAACCATATGGATATCGTGGGTAAGGAAACACTCGAATCCATGCTCATTGATTTTCCCGGGACAGTCATCTTCGTATCGCATGACAGATATTTTGTGAAAAAAGTCGCAACAAAACTTCTTTTTATGGAAGAGGATAAAGTGAGGCTGTATGAGTTCGGATATGAGCAGTATGAAGAAGAACTTGCGGCACTTGATAATGATGAGGATACGCCCGGAGGCATTACGAAGGGCAAGATAATATCTTCGGATACAGGCATCGGGAGAGGGACGAAAGAAAGGAAGAAACCGTCGGCCGATGCAGATATATCTTCAATGTCCGGAGATCCCGTGAAAACAGCCCAGCAATCCTACCTTGAAGGCAAGGAAAAGGCAAGGATCGAAAAAAAGAAGAAAAAACTTGAGGAACAGATAGAGCAGACAGAGAATGAGTTAGATGAAAGAAAGGCTGAACTTGAGGATCCCGCAAATGCAAGTGATTATATGAAATTGCAGGACATCCAGAACGAGATAGACACTCTTGAAGAGAAACTGCTCGAACTTATGACGGAATGGTCTTTATAGGAGCATGATTTATAACACAGGGGATGAAGATATGAAGGATAAACTGACGGCATCTGATATCAAAAAAATGGAAGAGGAAATTGAATACAGAAAGGTAACGCTGCGGCCCGAACTTCTTGAGCATGTCAAGGTAGCCAGAGCGCAGGGAGACTTAAGCGAGAATTTTGAGTATAAAGCCGCAAAACAGGAGAAGAACAGGAACGACAGCAGGATACGCTATCTTGAGAAGATGATCAAAACGGCGATAGTTATTGATGACAGTTCTGCGGATGATGAAGTGGGCATAAACAACACGGTCACTGTGGAATTCACGGACGATCATTCGACCGAGAAGTGCAAGATAGTCACAACGATACGGTCTGATTCCATAAAGGGACTTATCAGCATAGATTCTCCGCTCGGCAAGGCGATCCTTAAGCATAAGGTCGGAGATACGGTCCATGTGGTCGTGAATGAAAATATCGAGTATGATGTCATCATAAGGGAGATCGATAAATCAACCGATGACAGTGAGGATCAGCTTAGTTCATATTAAAACAGCGGGAGTGTTGTTATGCAGAAGGATGAGATAATCATTACAAATGCCATAGTACATATACTTGAAACGAGTGTGGGAACCCCAATCTTTTCCGAATACGTTCTTGAGAGGCATGAGGAATTAAATGACCTTTTAAGGGGACATATATACAGAGTGGTTTCGGGAGATGATCTTAAGACGTGTGTATTTTCCGAAGAAGGTTCCGAGATGTATGAACTTGTGAAGAACTTCAGGGAAGACGACCTTATAGGATTTTCCAAGGAAGCGGCCGGCCGTCTGTATAACATCATGTTTTCAAATCCGGATATACCGTCTGCGGATTTCTGTGTGGTTACTTTCATGAATGAAGGAAGATCGTACCTGGCACTGCTTAAGTTAAATTATAAGGACAGCTTCGTGCATATGACGCAGAATGCGGAAGATGGGAGTAACTATAACGCGATAATAATGCAGCATGCGACCTTACCGTCTGCGGGTTCAAGATTATCGGAAGCGGTCATAATAGATCTTGAGGATCTTACGATAAGGATAGTCGAGAAGAAGTATGAGGTGAACGGAGTCAAGACGGATTATCTGTCACAACTGTATCTTAACTGCCACGCGAAGATGTCACAGAAAATGAAGATGAACATCGTCACCAGGGCGGTCGATCAGATAAACCATAAGTACTTTGAGGATAATATTGAAAAACAGCTCGAAACGAAGGCCGTTATAGAGACACAGATAAGGGAAGAAGGTGCCATAACGCCTGCTGTGATAGGAGAGAAGTTATATAAGGAATATCCGTCTGTCAGAGAAGAATATGAGGAGAAACTCGGCAAGTACAACATGGTTAAGGAAGAGGTACGCCCGCAGAGTGAGGCGACGGTAAAAAAGTTCCAGAAGCAGTATCTTAAGACGGATACGGGTATCGAGATAAATATCCCCATGGATGAGTATAACCATAATGATAACGTTGAATTCATAACAAATCCGGACGGGACGATATCGATAATGATCAAGAATATAAGCAGGCTGATGGCCAAGTAGGTTTGGAAAGGGGACATTTTATTGGACAGTTATTCATATGAATACAACGACAGGATAGGCTTCAGCAGATGTGACGTTGATTATAAGTTATCCATAACATCACTTATTGATGCATTTCAGGATGCATCCATATACCAGTCGGAGGATGCTGGCGTTGGAGTAAAATACTTAAGGGAACAGAAGCTGCTGTGGGTGCTCAATTATTGGGAGATCGAGATAGACAGGCTTCCTTGTCTGGCGGAAAATGTTACGGTCGGAACCTATCCGTACGGATTTAAGAGCTTCATGGGATACCGTAATTTCTTTCTTAAGGATGAAAACGGGAATTATCTTGTCAAGGCAAATACTACATGGACCATGGTCAATACGGAGAAAATGGTCCCGGTGAAGGCTCCGGAAACTATACTAAATGCGTACGCCATAGGGCCCAAGCTTGATATGACCTACAGTTCAAGGAAGATACTGCTCCCCGAAGATGCCGGATGTGAGGTTTGTGAAGCGGATGTAAGGACGGTAGAGCTGCATCATCTTGACGGGAATATGCATGTCAATAACTGCCAGTATATCAATTTTGCCCTGACAGCGATAGATGAGGAACTTGATATTGTTTCACTAAGGGCGGATTACAGGAAGCAGGCTCATCTTAAGGACAGGATATATCCGGTCGTTTACAGATACGGCGGTATGCGTACAGTTGCTCTTAATGACGAAGAAGGCAGTCCGTATTCGGTGCTTGAGGTAAAATGCTGACGGGAAGGGGAGATGTCAGGGATACCCGGAGAAATACCGGTGGTACGGTCAGATTACGCCGACAGTTGCCAAGAACCGGATAAAGTTATAGAATAAACTAAACCGTTTTTGACGGGAGATAAATCATTTGAAAGGATAAGAACAATGGCATTATTAGAACAGTGGAGAAGCACGGCATATTCAGCCAAGGCAGATAAGCAGGAGTTACAGAAGCTGTGGGCGGATTATTTTGAGAAGGAGAAGGAGATATATCAGCAGCTCCTTAAAGATCCCGATACCGAGGTTAAGGGTACGGTCAAGGAACTTGCCGATAAGTATGAAATAGATATCATGACAATGACCGGTTTCCTTGACGGTATAAACGACAGTTTAAAGGAGCCCAATCCGATAGAGGAGATGGAAGAGGATACGGAAGTATCGCTTGCATTCGACAAGGAACTTCTGTATAAGAACATGGTAGGGGCTCAGGCTGACTGGCTGTACGGCCTTGAGGAGTGGAATGATATCTTCGATGAGGAGAAGCGCAAGGAACTCTACAAGGAGCAGAAGCGTTCGACCACGATAGTAAAGGGCGAGAAGATAGGGCGTAACGATCCTTGCCCTTGCGGCAGCGGCAAGAAATATAAGAAATGCTGCGGAGCAAGAGTCTGAATATAATGAATAACCTCCGTGATCACCGGTTGGTCACGGAGGTTTTATTTTTTGTGTTGACGGAAGTCCCCGCATTATGCTGCGGATAAACAACGTATCCGGGCGAAGCTGCCGATGTATCATTTGATGAAGGATGAGCGTAGCTCAACGGGTCGATCGGGTAGAGAGAAGGTGATTTCCGGTAATCCGAAGGCGACTTGCCAAAATGGCGTTTGAAGGCCTTGGAAAATGTAAAAGTATCGTTATATCCGACATTTGATGCGACCTGATTTACGCTGACCGATTCGTCGGCAAGCATTTTGACAGCCATCTTCATCCTGTAGGTAAGGAGATAGTCCTGAAGGGAGTAGCCCGTTGCATCCTTAAACAGGCGTGTCAGATAACTCCTGTTAAGTCCGAGAGAAGTGGCAATGTTGTCTATCTTGATATTCTCGGAATACTTAAGCTGTATGTACGAGATCACATTTTTGACATAGATAAGTGAATTGTCAAGTTTCTTTTCTTCCCTTGCGGAGGAATTCTCGATCATAAAATCACATATCTTATACAAGGTACCTACGCAGTAATACTGACGTTTGTAATGCTTCAGGATATCCATTGCGAGATCTTCGATCTGTTTGTGATGTTCAAGCGGTGTATATACGGGATGCTCCGGAGAAAGACCGGCTTCCTTAAGGATAAGTGGGATCTTGGGCCCGCCGATATGTATCCAGATATATTCCCAGGGATCGTCCCTGTCGGCCTGATAGAAGGTCTTTACATTGTCGGGAATCAGAAATATCTGATGTTCATGGATATTGTACTGCCTGTTATTAAGGCGGATGATCCCTTTGCCTTTGATTATAAAATGGAGTATTATCCTGTTCTTTACATAGTGCTCGTACGAATACAGGGGTTCGCACTTGTTCCTTCCGACTTCATACAGATAGAAGTCATCGGAATCTTCGTAGTTTACAAACTTGCAGAAATCACAGCCTTCCAACTTCGGTGCCATATCCAACCCTCTTTGCAGATATTGTCAGTTTCTATAACCATATATATATCATGTTTTGACAAAATGCAAGTCACAAATTGACATTAAAAAATCATTTTATGCCATTCTAATGTTTTTGACGTGCTGATATGCTTATGGTACCCTGAACCGAAATTTTTAAACACAGACAATGATTGAAAGGTTTTACGAATGAACATTATTTGGCACAGTGATTCAAAACAGTATCATTTGTATAACGATAAGATCAGTTACATCATGGGCATCACTCCTACCGGGGATCTCGGGGGTATATATTTCGGCAAGCGGATACATGACAAGAAAGATATGTCATATGTCGTAAACCGTTTCGGATTGCCCAATGTTGCCGTCGATCCCGATACCGAGTCATATTCCATGGAACTCAACCGTCAGGAATATCCGGCCTTTGGCACTACGGATTTTGGTACGCAGGCATATGAGATAGAGCTTGCGAACGGATCAAGGGTAAGTGATTTTGTCTATGCATCCCATAAGATAAAAAAGGGGAAGGCTGCTCTTAACGGCCTGCCGGCCACTTATGCGGATAAAAACGAGGCAATGACACTTGAAGTCTGTTTCGAGGATGAAGCAGCAGGAATGTCACTGATACTGTCTTATACCATTTTTGATAAGTATCCCGTGATAACGAGACATGCCGTATTTAAAAACACCGGCAGATCGGTCACGAAACTCACGAGGGCACTTAGCGCATGCATCGATCTTCCCGATCAGGATTATGAATGGATGCAGTTTTCCGGCGCATGGGCAAGGGAGAGGATACCTGAAGTCAGGAGGATATCCGCAGGATCCGTGTCCATAGAGAGCAAACGGGGAGCATCAAGTGCGAACCAGAATCCTTTTGTGATCATAAAGAGGCCGAATACGGATGACTTTTCGGGAGAGGCGATGGGGATGTCGTTTGTATACAGCGGCAACTTCATTGCACAGGCCGAGTGTGATACGTTCGGACGGTTGAGGCTTCTGATGGGCATAAATCCCGACAGGTTCACCTGGCCGCTAAAGAGCGGGGAAACATTTGAAACACCCGAGGTCGTTATCGCATGGACCGATGAGGGCCTAAACCGCTTAAGCCAGACATATCACGAACTTTATAACAATAACCTTGTCAGGGGAAAATGGAAGAATACTCCGCGCCCTGTCCTTATTAATAACTGGGAAGCCACTTTTATGGACTTTGACGAAGAAAGGATCCTTGAAATAGCGAGGAAGGGGAAAGAAGCGGGAGTTGAACTGTTCGTACTTGATGACGGATGGTTCGGCAGCAGAAATGACGACTATTCAGGGCTCGGAGACTGGATCGAGAACCCGGATAAGCTTCCGCAGGGCATTGCGGGACTTGCAAGGAAGGTCAATGCGCTCGGAATGAAGTTCGGTCTGTGGATCGAACCCGAAATGGTCAATCCCGACAGCAATCTGTTCAGAAGACATCCCGAATGGGTCCTGGCCACACCGGGAAGGAAATCATCTCTCGGACGCCATCAGCTTGTACTTGATTTTTCGAGGGATGAGGTTGTGGATCATATTTATGGGATGCTTAAAAAGGTGCTTAAAAATGCACCGGTAAGTTATATCAAATGGGATATGAACAGATCGCTTACCGAAGTCTTCAGCCAGGAGCTTTCCGCAGACGAACAGGGAATGGTCTATCATAAATATGTTATGGGTGTCTACCGTATGTACGAGATGTTCAGGAAAGATTTTCCCGATATCCTTTTTGAGTCGTGTTCGTCGGGCGGGAACAGGTTTGACGCCGGAATGCTCTATTACGCACCGCAGGCATGGTGCTCGGATAATACGGACGCTATCGACAGGATACGGATACAGTACGGAACATCATTCGGATATCCGATATCATCGATCGGAGCGCATGTATCGGCGGTCCCGAATCAGCAGACGGGAAGGAGCGTATCCATAACAACAAGAGCCAACGTGGCATATTTCGGTACTTTCGGATATGAACTTGATCTTAACCATATAAGTGATGAGGAATTTGAGAAGGTTAAGGAACAGATCGGATTTATGAAGGAGAACCGTGAACTTCTCCAGTTCGGAACCTTCTACAGACTGAGATCTCCGTTTGAAAAGGACCAGGCGGCATGGATGGTCGTATCCAAAGATAAGAAGAGAGCCATATTCGGTCTCTACTGCATGAGGTCGAATGTCAATCAGCTGCCGGGCTTTATAAAACTGGCAGGTCTTGATGATGACCTTATATACAAGCTCAGGGGCGAAAAATACTACGGCGATGAGCTTATGAATCTGGGACTTGCGCTCAAGGAACTTAATACTGAAAGCCTGGCGACCGGACAGGATTTCATTTCTTATGTGGAAGTTATTGAAACACAAGAATAATATCACAAATTGACATCAAAACTGCACGAAATACCATACCATTGAACACGTTCATGGTTTATCATCTAAGAGTAACCTAAACAGGTTCAGGGGTGGTAACTCAGAGTGTTTAGCTGAAGGTATGATTATCAGGAGGTATTTTATGAAAAGGAATGTAATTGCCATATTACTTAGCGCTGTTACTGCTGTATCAATGATAGGATGTGCCGGAGCTGCCGCACCCGCACCTGCGCCGGCTGCCGAAGAAGCACCCGCACAGGAGGAAGCAGCACCGGCAGCAGCCGAAGAGGCGCCGGCAGCGGAAGAGGAGGCAGAACCCGAAAGTATCGGAAACAGTGTTGAAGGTGAACTTTCTATTACTATCTGGGACGAAGGCCAGAGACCGGGTCTCCAGGAGATAGTTGATGACTGGTCGGCCCAGTCGGGTGTTAAGGCTACTATCCAGGTTGTGGACTGGAACAACTACTGGACACTTCTTGAAGCAGGTGCAACAGGCGGTGAGCTTCCCGATGTATTCTGGATGCACTCAAATGTGGCACAGAAGTATATGGAGAATGACCAGCTTCTCGATCTTACGGATAAGATCGCGGCAAGCGACAAGATCGACCTTAAGAATTATTATGAAGGCATCGTTAAGCTGTATCAGTCGGACGGGAAACAGTATGCGGTTCCGAAGGATATAGATACAATAGCTCTTTGGTACAATAAGACCATCTTCGATGAGATGGGTGTTGAATATCCAAATGATAAATGGACATGGGACGACTTTGCGGCAGCAGCCAAGAAGCTGACAAACGATGACCATTGGGGATATGCTATAGCTCCCGGTAACAACCAGGAAGGATATTACAACACGATCTACTCATACGGCGGATATGTTATAAGCGATGACAAGAAGAAGTCAGGTATGGATGATCCACAGACCATTGCAGCGGTTAAGCTCTTTACGGATATGATAGCCGAAGGTTCATGCCCGGATCTTGCAACTGTATCGGAGACAGCTCCCAATGAACTTCTCCAGGCAGGCAAGGTTGCGATGTCCATAAACGGTTCATGGATGCTCGCAGGTTATCGTGATAACGAATATACATCCAAGAACTGTGATGTTGCGGTACTTCCTTATTACAAGACTCCCGATGACCGCGTATCGATCTACAACGGACTCGGCTGGGCGGCAGCAGCAAACACCAAGAATCCCGATGCGGCATGGTCTCTTATCGAATATCTCGGTTCCAAGGAAGCTCAGCTCAAGCAGGCAGAACTCGGTGTAACGATGTCAGCTTACATTGGAACATCAGATGCATGGGTCAACTCGGTACCTGCATTCGATCTTAACGGCCATATGAAGATGCTTGATGCGAAGCTTGTATTCAGACCTTATTCAAGGGATACGACAGTTTGGGAAGACATGATGATCGAGAAACTTCAGGATGCATGGACAGGTGACAAGCCGGTTGACGAAGTGTGCAAGGATATAGCTGAGCAGATGAATGCGGATCTTGCTGAAGAGTAGGCTTTTTACGAAATGCAAAAAGTGATAGGATAATAATGAGGGTGCGCCGGGGATATGCTCCCTGAGCGCACCCTTGATTTAGATTATGATCAGTATCAAAGGAGAAGCCAGTGAAGAAAAAAGTGACATCCAGACAGAGGAGTGAATTCATATGGGGATGGCTTTTCATCCTCCCGACAATGCTCGGACTCATAGTATTAAATCTATATCCGATGGTCGACACTATAAAGCAGAGTTTTTATAAGACCGGTGATTTCGGCAAGGGAAATGTTTTTGTCGGGCTTAAAAACTATCAGAAAGTATTCGGTGATTCCGAAGTGTGGCAGTGTTTATGGAATACGGTAAAATATGCCATAGTGGAAGTTCCGCTTTCACTTGTTATAGCTCTTTTGCTTGCAGTGCTGCTTAACAAGAAACTGAAGGGAAGGGATGCTTTCCGGACGATTTTCTTCCTTCCGATGGTAGTTGCTCCCGCAGCCATAGCAATGGTCTGGAAGTGGCTGTATAATTCCAACTTCGGTCTGATAAACAACGTATTCCATATAAAGGTCAACTGGATATCGGACCCCAATATAGCCATATATTCAATTGCAGCGATAGGTATCTGGTCTGTCATCGGTTATAATATGGTACTCTTCCTTGCGGGATTGCAGGAGGTACCGAGAGATTATTATGAGGCGGCATCGCTTGACGGTGCAAACGGATGGCAGCAGCTTATAAACATAACGGTACCGCTTATTTCGCCTACGATATTTTTCGTGCTTGTCACAAGGATAATAGGGGCCATGCAGGTCTTCGATCTTATATATATGATGATCGATCTTAACAACCCGGCATGGAAGAAGACGGAATCGCTTGTGTTCCTGTTTTACAAGTATTCTTTCGAACAGAGCAAAAAGGGATACGGTGCGACGGTTATCGTAGTTCTTCTGGTGCTTATTCTCATACTCACGATCTTCCAGCTTATCGGCCAGAAGAAATGGGTCCATTATGAATGATCATAAGGGGGAGGGCTAAAACCATGAAAAAATCTCTTGGAAATATAATCATTTATATAGTTTTGATCTTTGTATCGATCACCATGTTGGTCCCGTTTGCATGGATGTTCCTGACTGCTTTTAAGACAACAGCCGAAACGATGCAGATCGATCCTTTCGTTATTGTTCCGAAGGTCTGGCAGACGCAGAATTTCGGAAATGTAATAAAGGCAATGGATTTTGTGCGGCTTTATGCCAACACTCTGTCCATGGTAGCGCTCAGGATCCTTTTTGCCATTCTTACGGCAACGCTTTCGGGGTATGCGTTTGCAAGGCTTGAGTTTAAGGGTAAGAATTTCATGTTTGCCCTTGTGCTCCTTCAGATGATGATACCTGTCCAGTTATTCATCATCCCCCAGTATGTAATGGTAAGCAAGCTGCATATGACAAATTCGGTTTTCGGACTTGTTTTTCCCGGTATCGTTACGGCATTCGGAACCTTCCTTCTGCGCCAGGCCTATATGCAGCTGCCGCGGGATCTTGAAGAAGCTGCAAGGCTTGACGGATGCAATATACCTCAGACCTTCCTGTATGTGATGTCGCCGCTTACCAAGTCGGCAATGGTGGCGCTTGGCATATTTACAGCGGTTTTTGCCTATAAGGATCTTATGTGGCCCATGATCGTATGTCCCGATAACAGGGCAACGACACTCGCATCGGCACTTGCCAAGATGAACGGACAGTATCAGCAGAAATATCCGGAACTAATGATGGCGGCACTTATTTCATGTGTTCCGATGATAGTAATTTACATAATCTTTCAGAAACAGTTCATAGAAGGTATAGCAACGTCAGGCGGAAAGTTATAAGATGTGGGATCGGAAGCCGGAAAAAATACTCCGTATTGAGGACAGGGTATGAGTGAAGAACAGATAAAAAGATTTTCCATAGGTGATATTGATGCGGTATATGTGATATCGGAGGAAGGGCAGGTGTCCTTTTTGATAGTACCTGCAGGTCTGGGAACTCCTTTGTTTGGAAAAGGAAGGCCGGATCCTCTTGTACAGATATCATGTACCGGTGATGCATCCGTTCCGGGTTTTGCCGCAGGGATGACAAGACATGATTCCCGGATGACAATGTCATTTAAGTATGAGTCTTTGGAGTGTGTTGAAAGAGACGGATATAAAAAGATAGTAACCCGGCTTACGGATAAACAGGGTATGAGCATAGAGCATGTCCTTATCGGTCATAAGGGTTCAAGGGCTCTGAGAGTGTATTCCGAGGTTGCTAACGAAACGGGAGAGGATATCACTATAGAAGCCTTATCCTCGGTCAATCTGTCCGGTATCACGCCTTATGCGGATGATGAAGCCACCGGAAGACTTGTCCTTCACAGGTTCAGGAGCAGATGGAGCGCGGAAGGACGACACGTTAGGGATACGATAGAGGATCTGATGCTTGAACCTTCATGGGCAAGGTTTGGTGTAAGATGCGAGAAGTTCGGTACGACTGGATCCATGCCTGTAAGGGGATTTTTCCCGTTTGCGGCGATAGAAGACAAAGAGGTTGGAGTGACGTGGGCAATGACTCTTGCCTGTTCATCGTCATGGCAGATAGAAGCCGTAAGGATGGATGAGAACTTATCTCTGTCAGGCGGGCTTGCCGATTTTGAATTCGGACACTGGAGAAAAGTATTAAAGCAAGGAGATAAGTTCAAAAGCCCGGAGTGCTTTATAACCGTAGCGGCAGATACTTTTATGAACGTATGCGACAGGCTTCTTGATGCTCAGAGAGATAAGCTTATCGATACTCAGAGAACGGACAGGCTTCCTCTTATCTTCAATGAATATTGCACGACCTGGGGCAAGCCGAGCGAGGAAAGTATAGACAGGATCCTGCCGCTCCTTAAGGGCAGGGGCTATGATCATTTTGTTATCGATGCCGGATGGTATGCCGATGCGCAAAAGGGCTGGCAGGATAACATGGGTGACTGGAATGTTTCGGCCGATCTTTTCCCGAACGGGATAAAGAGTGTTGTAAATAAGATAAATGCTGCGGGGATGAAGGCGGGTATATGGTTCGAACTGGAAGTGGTCGGCAAGGATTCGTATGCCCTTGAAAATGAGGCCCGGCTGCTTACAAGGGATGGCAAAGTCATAGTCTCCGGGACCAGAAGGTTCTGGGATATGAGAAGCGAATGGGTAAATGAGTACCTCACGGGAAAAGTCATTGATTTTCTTAATGAGAACGGATTTGAATATATCAAGATAGACTACAATGAGACCATCGGTATAGGCTGCGACGGAAGTGACAGTTACGGAGAAGGGTTAAGACAGTGCATCGGGGCAACGAAGAAGTTCTACGCTAAAATAAGAGAATATGTGCCGGGAATTGAAATAGAAGTGTGCTCATCGGGAGGCCACAGGTTAGAACCCGGTTTCATGGAACTTGCCGATTATCTGTCTTTCTCGGATGCGCATGAGGAAAAGGAGATCCCTGTCATAGCGGCGGATCTTCAGAACCTTATACTTGCCCGGAAGAGTCAGATCTGGGCAGTACTGAGAAAAGAAGATGAGCTTAAGCGGATCGCATATTCGGTGTGTGCCGGCATGTATGGAGTACTGTGCATTTCAGGTGATGTTTTTGATCTTACAAAAGAACAGTGGGAATTTGCGAATGAGGGGGCAGGGTTTTACAAAAAGGTTTCTCCGATGATAATCGACGGAGTAACACAGCGTTACGGTACCTTCCAGGATTCAAACAGGAGGCTTAAGGATCATCAGGCATCGGTAAGATACGGAAGGAACGGCAAGGCTCTTGTGATCGTTCATTCGTTTGAACATGAGGGAACGCAGGAAATATCAGTGCCGGTTAAGAAAGGATACGTGATCGAAGATAAATATGAAGCCGGAAACCATAGGATCAGGATTGACGGTGATAGTCTTAAAATGGAATTTGAAGGAATTTTCGATGCTGTGGCTGTTCTGCTTACAGACAGCATAATATAATACCGGCGGAAGATGATCCGCTCGGGATGAACTGTGTAATATTAGGGCGTCTGCTTGAAAATGCAGACGCCTTAATGTTATTATGAAGAAGTCGGATATATGCTTGGTACCTGTCTGCTCCACAGTTTTGTCATGTAGGATGAAAAAGAAGGATACAAAATGGCGTATTTGAATTTTTGTCTGCAGTTTTTTGCAACTATTTCCATGTTGATAGTGTTTGAAGGCAACGTAAGGGGCGGATACAAGAGATCGGCAAATACGAACCTTTTCTTCCTGATGCTCTTAAGCGATATACTTATGCTGTTTACGGGGGCTCTTGATAACTATGTATTATATCAGAATTCGTTTTATGAGAAGCATAAGTGGGTAGAAGCTCTTCTTTCAGGCATAAGTGATATGGCGTATTTCCTTGTGCTCTGTTTCTTTATCCTCTATCTTGATTTTTATGCACGCGAAGGCAAAAAGATAAGCGTTCCTGCACTGGTCGGAAGCATAGTAAGCGCAGTATACGGGGTATTCTGGTTTGTGGCCGATTTCGTCGGAGGGATATATACTCAGGATGCCGATTCCATCGCTTATGAATCGTTATATATGATAGGCCAGATAGGAGGTTATGTTACGGGACTTCTTTCAGTTAGCATATTTTTACGCAGATGGAAGGAATTCAACAGGCGTGAGAGGATCGGTTTTGCGATGTTTATATTTGTCCCGCTCATCGGTTCACTGTTTAAGGGTATATTTAAAAATATCACCATAATGCCGATCCTTGTTACGATATCGATCGTATTCATACACAGTTTCATACAGATGAACAGGGAGATGCTCTTAAGACAGCAGGAGACCGATTTTGCTATTATGCAGGCAGACCTGATTATGAACAGGTTAAAACCGCACTTTATATATAATGTCCTTAATACGATCTATGCTCTGTGCGACATCTCGGCAGATGAGACCAAACAGGCGATCTCAATGTTTGCAGTATACCTTCGGACCTCTCTTGTGGACATTGATTCACACCGCCTGATCCCGTTTGAGGAAGAACTTGAAAACGTCAGGAATTATCTTAAGATAGAGAAGCTAAGGTTCGGTGATAAAATAGATGTCGGATATGATATAAGAACGGTTGATTTTACAATACCTCCGCTCACACTTATGACTATAGTGGAAAATGCCGTGCGGCACGGCATAGAGAAAAAACCCGGCGGGGGAAGGATCATAATAGCTTCAGGCGGAGACGAGAACGGATACTTTGTAAAGGTAAGTGATAACGGAGACGGCTTTGATACATCATCGGTGTCACTGAGCGAATTTAAGACTGACGAGAACGGCAGAAGACATGTGGGTCTGTACAGTACGGCATACAGGCTTAAAAATATGTGCAACGGATCGCTGAAACTTGACAGCAGTCCGGGCGAAGGTACAGTAGTGACACTTGAGATAAAAGGGGGATCCATAGATGAGGATTCTGGTAGTAGATAATGAAGAACTGGCTGTAAGAACTCTGTGCAACACTATAAACAAGGTGATCCCGAATACTGACATAACGAGCGTTACTGATTCGAGAGAAGCCCTGGATGCGGCCTTTAAGATAAGACCCGAAATAGCTTTTCTTGATATAGATATGCCCGGAGTGAACGGATTGATGCTCGCGAAAGCCATAAAGGAACAGGTGGATCCCAAAACAAATATCATATTTACTACGGGATACAGCGAGTATCTGGAGGAGGCTTTCACGAGACTTCGCGTAAGCGGCTATCTGCTGAAGCCTATAACACCTGATATGGTTAAGAGTGAAATTGATAACTTGCGTTATCCCATTGAACTCAAAGGCCAAAAGAGGATACGTATCCGCACGTTCGGGACGTTCGAAGTATATGTTGATGATAAGCCTGTCAATTTTCACTACAGTAAGACCAAGGAGCTGCTGGCCTGTCTTGTCGACAGCGGAGGCATGTGTTCGATAGCCGGACTGCAGGACATCCTGTGGGAGGATACAGATGATAAGGCGGATCACAGATCCTATCTTCAGAATATGGTAAGTGATCTTGTGAAGGAATTCGGAAAACTGGGCTGCAGTGATCTGATTATAAGAAAGTACGGTGAGATCGGAATAGACTCATCGAAGATCGACTGTGATTATTATGAATACAGACAGGGAAACCCTGCAGCGGTAAATGCCTTCAAAGGTATCTATATGTCTCAGTATTCATGGGCGGAGAATACGCTCGGAAATCTGCTGTTCCATAAATAAGGCAGTATAAGTTCAGTATATGACCTTTCATAAGAGCCCGTATTTCAGAACAATAAGTTTGGAATGCGGGTTTTTAAAATATTTAGAGAAAAGTTCCGTTTATTTTATAAATGATATCACAATGTATATCAAGAGTGACATTTGGGTGACAGTTCATCTGATATAATATATTAGTATGTTTTATATTGGAAATAATATACACATCACAGGGATATACTCGATAAATAAGATCAAAACACGGAAGTGAAAGGAGCAGTAATCTTATGACGGAGAACATGATGGATCGTTCAAACTTGAGCACAAGGGGAAGGGTTAAGCGGTTTACGGCTTTTATGCTGATACTTGCAATGCTCATAACCGGTCTGCCCGTATCGGGCTTTAACCTAAAGGAAGTAAAGGCGGAAGATCCGCCCGAGACCGGTGAATATACGGGAGGAATGCAGTATTACGACTATATGACGCAAAAGTGGTCGGAATTTCTGTGGTACCGTTCGTTTGAAAGTTTATGGGAGGCGGCCGTAAGCCATCCGGGACAACAGGTGTATGTTAAGCTGTTTAAGGATGTAAAGGCCGATAATACCAAATACAGATCCTTCGGTAAGGGTAAGGGTTTCAAGGATGGAGCCATATACGTACCCAAGGGCTTGTCGATCAGGCTCGATCTTGCCGGACACATGATAGACAGGCATCTTACTCTCTATGATCTGTCAGATCCCCGTAATTACTGGAAAGGTTATTCTGTTATAAGGGTAGACGAAGATTCAACGCTCACTGTAGAGGATTCAAAACCCTATGTGCAGCATGATGGGTATTATGATGAAGATCTCGGCGTATGGTTCCCTCAATACCGTTACAACGATCTTGTTACCTATCCTTCGAAAAAAATAAATCTGAACAGAGTTGTTCCGATATACGGCGGTATTATCTGCGGCGGAGCGGCTACATACGGTGGCGGCATCTCCAATAGCAGCAGGAACGCGGGAATAATACTGGAAGGCGGAAATATTGTCGGTAATGTGGCAAAATACGGCGGAGGACTGGGCGACGACTGCGCACGCGTATGGATAAAGGGAGGAACGATAGCATATAACTATGCTGCCGAAAACGGCGGAGGTGTATTTACGAAGTCTGCCGAGAATAAATGGCGTGACGTAGGAGATGATTCACAGGATCTCCTGATGACGGGCGGCGTTATCATGCGCAATACCTGTAAGAATCAGGGCGGCGGTGTGTACGCCGACTGTACCGATCATGCCATAAGCCTGAGCAGGAAGGTCATGCAGTTTAATGACGGAGTTATCTGTGCAAACTATGCCAATGAAGGAGGCGGTCTGTTCCAGAACCAGGGAAGGGTGGAACTTAACGGAGGACTTATAAACGGCAACTGGGCAAAGAAATCAGGCGGCGGTGTATATGCAAACGGATATATGGACAACCTCATACAGGGCCGCGACAACCTGCTTGTTATAAACGGTGCAACGATAACGGAAAACACAGCCAATTGGGGCGGTGGACTGTATGTCAATACCAAGAAATGTAAGATCGGGTCGGCAACGATAACGAATAATGAGGCCCGATACGGTGCGGGATTGCCCGGCGGAGGTATTTACATAGCAGATCAAGATTTTCTCCAATTTACGGGCGGTAAGATAATAGTACAGGATAATGTTCAGACACCTACAGGTGCCAGATCCAATATATCATGTGAGAACCTCAATGATTTCAACGGTGAACATAATTACAATCATACGTTGGGAAGCGGAAGCTGCGTCTATGTTAATTTCCGCAATAAAACCCTTGTCGAAGGTCTGACTTTCGGCGATTATCTGTCCGGTACACCGGGTACCATACAGCTTGATGATGACAGATTCTATGCTGTCCCGAATGAGGACTCCGCGAGATACTGGGTTGTGATGAAAAACTATTATCAGAACTGGAGAATTAAGATGAAGGTGGGCAATGAACCCGCCGCGGCTGTCGGGGATAAGGAGTACTCGTATAAAGACAAAACCGGAAAAGATGCCAAAGCCATTGCCAAAAGAGGAGAGGTTGGTTATGCATCCGTTATAGATATGAGAGATATGCGCACATCATATTATTATACGGATGCGTACTTCAGGACTTATCAGGATGGTACTGGTGCCAATGTATATGACCATCATCTTGCGACGATGTCGGCAGCCCTTGCCATGTCTGCATTCAGAAGGCCTTATAAAGGCGCGGAGAATCAGGGTAAGAATGTCAGGGAACTTATGGAAAACCTGGGGATGAGCGATATTGAGCTTACATATCCCGAACCCGCAAGAAAGGGTGATAATGACTATACCATAGGCTATGCCATCGGAAAAAAGACACTGACGGAAGGCGATAACAAGGGTAAGACACTTATAACCATCGCTACACGCGGTGCCAATTACATGACCGAGTGGGGTTCAAATACTACGCTCAATTATAAGGACTATTTCAAAAGACAGGCAGCGGGTTTCTCGGATGCCGCAGATAAGGTTACACAGGGTGTAAGTGATTATCTCAGCAAACATAATCTGAACGGTAAAAGTGAAGAAATTGTTTTCTGGATAACCGGTTATTCAAGAGGCGGTGCCACAGCAAACCTTACGGCGCAGAGACTTACAGACCGATATAACGGAAACGAAAACGGTGACGGTAACCGTGTATATGCCTATCCGATAGAGGCTCCGCAGGGAGCATACCAGCGATATGCGAGCGGAACCGGATATGGTAATAGACCCGAAAAGGAACCGAAGGAGTACAAAAACATTCATAATATAATAAATCCCTCCGATCTGGTTCCATTGGTCGCACCCGCTGCCATGGGATTTTCACGTTTCGGAGTGGATCATCTGATCCCGGGAAATACCGATCTGTCTGATAACAGCCCTTTAAAAATCCCGTATGTGGCTTATTCTGAAAACGGGATCAATACGGCTTATAAAACAACAAAGGAGGAAATGGTAAAACAGCTGGCCGCAATAGATACAAGGATAGGCTTCAGCGACCGTTTCCAGCATTCTACCATGTCCTTTATCAATAGTAAGATCAGCGGTCATGATATGATCAACCTGAACGGAGATATGGATGCACCTGAGAACTGGTATGGCGGTTTTCTGCAGGGATTGTTACACTATGCCCTGATATCGGACCCCGATGAAAAGAAGAGCAGCACAGTGCCACAGATCACATACAGGACACTTTACAGCGAAGCGGCCCCGGTCGGACTTGATGCCAATGGAGTACCAAGGTTCGCGTATGGAGACAGAAATGCTGAAAAAGTGAGTGTTCAGACAGCAATTGAAACTGCCATAGTACTTGTTTTCGGACTTGATGATGAAACATCGAAAAAGCTCACCGACAGGCTGGGCAGATGTTCGGTTGCCCTGGATAAGGGCTTCAAATGCTCAGACGGTGAAACTCTTGATATGGGAGCCATGTATACCGGTTTCATCAGGAAATGGAAGGGACTTAAAACATATGAAAAGAATGCAAAGATAAAAGAACTGTGGGAGCTTGTATCCCTTGCCGGGCTTGATTCCGTGCTTTCCAAACAGCAATATACCGACTTCAGGAAGATTTTCCCCGTTCTTGTTGATTTTGCAATGAAGTCGGTATCGTGGGACTGGGAAAAGGCCAACAGCAATAACTTAGGAACACTGCTTGCCAATGCGGAAACGATAGCAGAGGCGCATTATCCCGAGGTCAATCTCGCATGGCTGCGCGCACAGGACAGCTTCTTTAAAAATGACGGGAAGGATATCTATATCGGACGCAGGGTCGTTTTCGATCCTGTTCAGGCAATTGATACAAAAATCACAAATAAAGACGGAAAAACCGCTAAGAAATCTCAGGATGCCGAAGTGTATGATACCTATCTCGAGGATGAGATCAGGCTCAATCTGTCCACTAAAACGTCCGGAGCAAAGATTCTCTATACTCTGAACGGAGAAGATCCCAAGCTCCGCTCATACGGTGTGAAGGTATATGACAGCCCGATAAGGCTTACAAGCAAACAGGGTGTAAGGAAACTCTACAATATCCGTATGGTTGCATGTAAGGACGGAGTATACAGCCCTGAAACAAATTACAGATGTGACGTATATCCGGGCGGTGATAAGTATACGTTGACTGTAAGATATGAGGGTGACAGGAGTGAAACTTTCAGGTTAAGAAAGGGTGACACGATAGAATTATTCAAGACTACCAAGGACAGAACATATAAATGGAAGTCCTGGGATCTGGTATCTTATTCCGGTTCGGGCGAATCAGAAAACAGTGATGACAATGACTGGGATAAGATGAGCAAGAAGAAGGATGCGGAATTAAAGAAGCTCATCAAGGAAGACGGGCAAAGATCCACAAAGCTGGAAATGCCCGCGAAAGATGTGGAGATCGAAGGTGTATATGTAAAGCTTGCGGATAATGTGCATTTACAGTACGAACCGCACACGCGTTTCACTAAAGACTCAAAGGTGGAATGGTGCGTCGAAACGGAAGAAGAAAATTTCTGCAGTCCTGGTTACGTGCTTCCTGCGGATGCGGATGAGGACGATTATACGATAGTTGATGCTTATCCCAGATTATACGTGTATGGGAACGGTTCGTATGGACAGTTGATACAATTGGAATTTGTTCCGTCGGTCATGTCTGAAGATATGCCGGAATTTACTGACATTTCCCTTGATGAAGATGTTCCGGATGATATGTTTGTTGCGGCGAGTGCAGACGGTGTTATGGATCTGTACATAAATGATGTGTATGTGGCAAATGGGACAAGGCATAAAACAAATCGTACAGGTGACGGGACACCTTACGGAATTATAGAAGCGATAAATAAGAATTCAGAGATGTGTGCGAGGGTAAGCTTTGAGGAGTTCCCGCTTATTTCTGCCGAGTTCGGAAAAACAGATCATTTATTCGTATTTGAAAACGGTACGAAAAAGGAAGATATATTAACCAAATTCCCGGAGTTTACAAGCTTTAAATCCGGCGGATGCTCATACCTTATAAAAAATATCTGGCCCGATGATCTTCTTAAGAACTATGATCCGAACAAGTCGTCGACACAGAAATTTGAGATCTATGCGCAGCCTGACGAGAAAGATTTTGCGGATAGATATCCGAACCTTAATACGGGTGATCTCAGGATATTTGAAAAGTACAGAACCGTAAAGCCTAAATGCACTATCTCAGTAAAAGGATATGCTAACGCATACATTCCATGGATATATATTGAAAGGGCTCAGGGTGATTCGGGTGAAGGTACGAAGTCCAATCCTTATACAAAAGACGTAAGTATAAGAATCAAAAACAGCCGGTATAATGAGGGGCTCAAGAACTGTACGCTTCATTACAGCGTTGACGGCGGAAAGACCTACGAGACGTGTTCGGAAAATGAGGTAGTGATACAGCTTAACAATCCCAAGACGGATAAGGATGGATGTGCGACAATATGCGCATATGTGACGGCTGACAAAGTCTGGGGCGGAGGCTCCTCTCCACGGGTGCAGAAGTTCTATTTAAAACCGACCAGAAATGTAAATCTGAACCTTGCCCTGTTAAGCGGAATGTTTAAGAGCCGCTATGGCAGGAGATGGACCGTGTCCGAGAACGGTCTTGGCGGAACGATCAAAGCAAGCCCTGCCAATGAATCCGTATACTTAAACGGCGTTATGTATTACAGCAAGTATAAGGATATCGGTCTTATCAGACAATACGAGATCAGATATGGAAACAAAGATCCCGAGATAAAGGAAGTAAAGAACCGCTATTCGGGACTTGAACTTATCAAATTAGGGGATATAACCAGAGATGCTCACGATAGGATCGAGGATGTAACGATATCCGGTATATATGATCTCGGTATAGATAAGGTTAAGCTCGAACTTGATGAAGACAGGTCGGTGGATAAAATATGGGTACACACCTATGTAGATGAGAATGGTAACAGACCTTCCGATGAACTGATAGAGCTCGACGAAGATAAATATGAAGCTGAACCCGGTGAAAATCCTAACGAGATCATTATAAAGCTTAAAGAGGGTGAGGGCTATTCATGGTGTTCAACAGGTACGATAAAGAAGGCGGATGATGATACCGTTATCGGCAGCCTGAACGCGAAGGACGGTACATGCTCATACGAACTGAGAGTAGAACTGCGCGATGAGTACAAAGAGTATCCAGTATGGATCGGGCTTACGGCTGAAGATGATCCTTCGGGAAATGATTATGTACTTGAATATTTCAAAAAGGGTGAAACAGTAAACCTGACCGCGCCGGATTGGGAATCACATACATTCAGAAAGTGGACTGCACCGGAAGGCATTACAATAACAGATCCTTACAGTGCTGATAGTGCTTCGTTTACAATGTCTGAAAATGAAGTGAAGATCAGTGCAGAGTATGACTGTTATAAGAATATTGATAAGCTTACTCTTACTATACCCAGGGTGCTTCCATATAATGAACTTCCCGACGGAAGTACGGCAGGTGTTGAAGACGTAGACGGTAAAGTTGTTGCCACTGCTTCATTTGAAGGGTGGCAGGATAAGGTTCCCGGATTTAACAGGGAGATCAAGGCAGTAGTTAAACTGATACCGCAAAAGGGCTATGAGTTTCATGAAAAAATCGGATCGGATATTGCGGTGGATACAAGCTTCAAGGTTAAGATAGGAGATGCCGAAGCTGTTGATAATGCTGTAGTGGAGGCATCGCTTCTTGATGACGGAAGCGTGCTTACCGTCATAAAGCAGATAACGGATAAAGGCAGTGTTGCTTCGATTGATTGGAGAACTACCGAGATATCGGTATCCGCGAATGCGATAAACGGCGATGAAGACCTGCTTGGACTGGTACCCGATACGGTTACCGTCAACTGCACAAATCCGGAAGCAGGAGGGGCTTTCATACCGGTTGCTCTGGCGGTAAATAAGAGCGCTCCTTCAGCTCCGTATTCTCCGGAGATCACAGATTATACTATAGAGGCTGCATTAGCCGAGAGCAGTGCTAAAAACGATCTTAATTTCGGTGATGTAGCACAGACACAAACCTACACCATCATTCTTACAGAAGCTCCGTTGGATATAAAGAGCATTGACTGGGGCATTTATGAGGACATCAGAATATCTAAAGATGCAACGGAAGATAATGCAAAGAATTCTGCGCCCGGTGAAGTGTGGGCAACATTTACAAGGGGAGAAGATCCCACTGAGATAACGATGTCTGTTTCTGTAAATAAATCGTGCATCAGGGATGCAGGAACCTTCATCGTAACGTCTGAACTCGATATAGAGGCGGATGTTGAGGGAACAAAAGGTTATACCAATACAGGTAATATTCCTTTGAGTCACGATTATACATTAAGGATACCGGATTACCATAGTGTGTTTGTTACGGACGGTACGGCTGAAGGTAATACTGACAGAAACTTTGACAAACCCGTATGGGTGGCTGATGCGTCCGTTCCCGGCAAGGGTGAGCTTAAATGGCTTGAGAAGGATGATGTCGTGAATGCCGTAGCAAAGGTTAAGAAAGACTTCAGGTTTGTCAGGTGGGATGCATCCGGTATAAGCATCGATGAAGAAAAGCTTACAGATAAAGTGCTGTGCTTTGACATGACGGGTAATGATGTGAGACTGACTGCGGCATATGATAAAGCTATCGATGATATATCACCGGAGATATCGGCAGACAGGACCCGTGTTGAATCCGTAAACATAAACGGGTCGGGAGTCCTTGATACAAATGTTTATAAGTGGAGCGTATCGGGTAATAAAGTAAGCATTGAGATCAGGAAAGGCTGCGGCTGGTTCTTCGGAGAAAAAACGAAGCTTAATGAAAATGAAGTCGTTCTTCAGAACATCAACAGAACGAGCGATTACAGTGCGGACTTTATAATGTGGCCCGAGGACAGGCCTGAAGAAGATGAAGACAGCAAGAATATTGATGAGCTTACTCTCACAATTCCCAAGGTTCTTGCGTATAATGAACTTCCTGACGGAAGTACGGCCGGTGCTGATGCAGTAGACGGTACTGCCGTTGTCACTGTTTCATTTGAGGGCTGGCAGGATATGGCATCCGGTTTTAACAGGGAGGTTAAGGCGGCTGTTAAACTGACGCCTGAAAAGGGTTATGAGTTCAGTGCAAAACCCGGATCGGATGTTGCGGTCAATACGAGCTTCAAGGTTAAGATAGGAGATGCGGATCCCGTTCCAAATGCCGTGGTGAAGGCTTCACTACTTGATGACGGAAGCGTGCTCGCTGTCATAAAGCAGACAACGGACAAAGGTGTCGTCAACTCGGTTGAGTGGGGAACCACTTCAATATCAGTATGTGAAAATGCGATAGAAAGCAATGAGGATCTGCTTGGACTTGTACCGGAGAAGGTCATTGTTAAATGTAATGATCCGAAAACCGGCGAGCCTCGTATATCGGTTGTTATCGGAGTGGAGAAGAATGCTCCGGATCCGTCATATGATCCGATGTCCGATTCTTCTTATGAGATAACCGCAGTATTAAAGGACAGTGAGGTTAAACTGGATGATCTCATTTTTGACGGAACAGGATCAACACAGACCTATACCATTACCCTTACCGAAAAGCCTCTTAATGTTAAGAGTATCGACTGGGGCATTGATGATGTCATCAGGGTATCAAAGGATACTACGGAAGATGATGCAAAGAATTATGTACCCGGAGAGGTATGGACAACCTTTACGCGGGAAGATGATACAGAGATCACTATATCTGTTCCGGTTAAAAAACAATGCACCAATGAGATGGGAACCTTCATTGTAACGGCTGAGCTGGATATAGAAACAGATGATGCGGGAACAGAGGGTTATACAAATACAGGGAATATTCCTCTGACACATATGTATTCACTTGAGGTTCCCGAGTATCACAGTGTTTATGTGACGGATGGTACAGCTGATGGCAATACTGACAGAAGCTTTGATAAGCCTGTGTGGGTGACTGATGCGGCTTCTTCCAATAAGGGTGAACTCAAGTGGCTTGAAAAGGATGATGTCGTGACTGCCGTGGCAGCGGTTAAGACAGGCTGTAAGTTTGTAAAATGGGATGTATCAGGTATCATTCTCGATGAAGACGAGCTTACGGATAATGTACTGTGCTTCGGCATGACAAGTGATGATGTGAGCCTGACTGCAGTATATGATAAGGCCATCGGTGATATATCACCGGAAATATCAGCAGACAGGACACGTGTTGAATCTGTGACCATAAACGGATCCGGAGTACTTGACGCGGCGTCTTATACGGCAAACATAACAGGCAATAAAGTAAGTATCGAGCTTAAAAAAGGCTGTGGATGGTTCTTCGGAGATGATACGACGCTTAATGAGAATGAAGTTGTTATTCAAAGCATCAACAAAACGGGCGATTACAGTGCAGACTTTGTAATGTGGCCGGAGACTCTGTATGTGGCTTTAAGCGCAGTTGACGCCGGCGGAACGGTGATCCCCGGTTTCGCAGAAACTTATATTGGGACATATGAAGCGGGCAATACCGTGAAGGCAGCCTGTCCGGATATCGATGGGTATAAGTTCAGGGAATGGAGTTCCAATGTTGAGGGGCTTGTACTTGTGACCGGTGAGGATAACAGTGTATCGTTTACTATGCCGGATAGAGAGGTGAAGCTTAAGGCTGTATTCGTTCCTTATGAAAATATCGGGCATGTGATTCTTAAGCTGGATAAACCGCAGGCAAGGAAGGCACTTCCTGCAGCTTTGATAAGCGCGGAAGCTGAGGGCGGACATCTTGACAACAGTAAGACTGAAATAATGTGGGGTCTTATGGAAAGCGAGGTTCCGGATTACGGTGAAAATGTTACTGCTCTTGTCACCCTGGTACCGGATGAAACCGGCAGATTTATTTCTTCGGGCGGCAGTGTATATACATTATTCGAGCTTGAGGAAGATGATGAATACCGTGAAATAGATGATGTGGTACTGCTTCCTGACGGAAGTGTCGATCTGTACATCGACTTTACAACGGATAAGCGCAAACTTGCCTCTATAGACTGGGGAGAAACCGATATTACGGGAGGACAGACCATTACAGGCGAACTGAGTAATGAGATCCTTCCCGATGCGGCAGTGCTTAAATTTGCGGATGCGCAGAGCGATGAAGATCCTGTGCTGCGCAATATAATATGGCCGTCGCTGTCCGCGAATAGTGCATATGATAACTCTGTTTCCGGAAATAAGATCAAAAAGACGGAAACAGACGAGGCATTTATCTACACGATCATAGGTGAACTCGATCTCAGTGAGGATGTCGGAGATGATGTTACCTATTATGATGAAGATAATGATGAAGATGATGAAGAAGATGATGAAGAGGATCATGATGGATCCTTTAATGAGAACACCGGATGGCTTGATGTTGGTGACGTTCCTCTTACGCAGACATTTACCGTAACCCTTCTTAAGGAGCCTAAGCCCAATAAGCCTTATATCGATATAGCTGTCAGTGAAGATCAAAGTTCGATCGATGTCAGCTTTGTGGCGGATGATGCGGTAAGTGAGTGTATGATACATTATGATTACGCTTTTGCCATTGATGATGAGGAACTTAATGTACCGGAGCCTTCAATGAGTGATCCTGATAAGGTCATTCCATATAACGCTGCTTCCGTTTCGGGTAATAAGGTGACTGTCAGTGTAAACAAAGCCGGTTTTACAGGAAATTACGTGACCTTTGGTATAAAGGCCTTAACCGAAACCAGGAGTACAAGCGAGCCCATACAGACAGTAAGCTCCAACACGGCATCCGAAACCGTGGGGTTCTATATTCCGGGTGACCGTACGCTTTCTGTAAATATGGTAGACACCGACGATGCACCCTGTGTTGGGGAGATCATCAATCCTGAGACCGGCGATGCGACAAGAGTAACAAGTTATTCATTTGACAGTCTTACAGCCGGAAGCGAAGTGGATCTGCTTGCTCCGACAGTTAAGGATGCGGCATTCTTCCGCTGGGAGATCCCTGAAAATGTAAGTGTGAGCGCAAATGCAACGGTTGTTACCTTAAGCGGAAATGTTATATGCGAAGATACTCTGAGTGAAAACAGTGCAGGTCTTGACGGCGGGAAAGGCTATACGAACCGTTATATTACGCTGACCATTCCGGATGATGGTGAAAAAACTACGGTAGTAAAAGCGAGATTTAAACCGTTTGTTAATAAGGTGAGCATAAAAGTAGATGAGCCGAAGGCCGATATGCCCGTAACATCGGTAGAAAGCGTCAATATTACCTTTACCGATGAATATATCGTGAACAATGCAAATATCGATGCCGTGTGGTGCGGTACGGTAAGCAGGGACGGAGCCGAGTATTTTGATCCGGAAGCAACCGAATATATTCTTGATATTGAACTTACGCCGGATACTGACGGATATATAACGTTGAAGTCTCTTAAAGACGGAACAGAAGTTACAAGAAGAGCAGACGAGATCATTTTTGCACCGGATGCCGAAACGATCATCAACGAAGAGGTCGATGAGTATGCATTCCCGGGTACAGATGAAGGAATACCGTATATTGTATGCTGCTTCGACAACACCCAGATGTATGAAGATCTGGATGACGGTCCCGATAAGGAAGCTGTAGTAGGAAGCGTTATTGATAATGTATTCGGTATTTATAACGATGAAGAAGGCCAGTATGAATATACCTTTGATAAGGTTAATATCGATAATTCATGGAAGGCTGATATTTCCGATCAGGCAGGAAGAAGTCTGTATATAAGATACAGGGCTGTGGATGACGATCCGGAGAGCAAGTGGACGACAATAGAACTTCCGCCGGCAAACGATGACATGCCGTCTATGACATATTATCACACTGAAGGAACGATAGGTTTCGAAGGAGTGGATAAGTGGCAGTACAGGCTGAACGGTCAGAGTGAATGGAAGAGCGCTCCTTCTGCGATAGTATCTCCCGATGAACTCGGATGGGACGGTACGGCGACCGGTATCGAAGTGAGACGTGCAGGCGATCAGACACGCTTCCCGGGAAGATCGAGCCAGATAGTCCTTAAGGCAAGACCTGCAGCGCCGACAGGATTTACCGTTTCTGATAATTCTGCGGCAATAAGGGGTACCGTGACAGGAACATTTGACTCTGCCGCAGGCAAGCAGATAGAAGTACAGGTAAGATATCCTGACAGGAGTGATGACTGGACCGCATATCATCAAGGCAGGTTCATAACGGTAGATGAGAACGGCAGATTTATTATCGATAAGCTTGCGGACAGCAGAGCTGATATCAGGATAAGGGTATTTGAAGAAGGTGAGATGCCGTCTCAGTGGGCAACCGCCTCTGTGAGGATAGACAAAGACAGAACCATAAGCGATGAGAATCTCGTTGAAAAACGTTACTCAGTCAACTACGTATTTGAATACGGCGGACAGAGGCTTGTGGATACGACCGGTTATGTTTATACCAAGGATCTTAAGGGTTATGACGGTAATGTATATGGAATAAGCGCAAACAGGGAATGGTTCGATGAACGGGCCAGGGAGATGTTTGGATCTGACAGCAAGAATGCTATAGTAAGCTTTGTCATTAAGGGAAGGTCGGGCAATTCGGACGGTAGGGCCGCAGCCGTTGCCGGTGATAAGGAGAGCGAGACAGTCCTTGCGACGATAGAAGCTTCAAAGTTTAAGGATAATTCGGGCAAAGTGGCATACGGAAGTATACCTGTCGATTATAACGAGATCACCGTTTATGCGAGGATAGGTTCATTTGCGACCATGCGCGATACAACGGAGGGCGTATATATAAGCAGCCCGCTGCCTGTGGGTTATACGGGACTTGCACATAGGCTTAATGTCGAGCCTTCGTCAGGTAAGCCAAACTCGGGAAAATCGGGTTCATACGATCTCGAACTTGAAGTAAGGGATACAAGTTCAACGGATGAAAACGGTGATTCGTATACACTCGTATATGGTAAGGATTATACGGTAAGCTATAAGAACAATGTTAATGCTTCGGTTATGTATGATCCTTCAAGCGGTAAGTACACACCGCTGTATACCGATATCAAAACGGCCGAAAAGAAGAGTCCTCAGATGACCATTAAGGGTAAAGGCAACTACAGGAGCCTGAAAGCTGTTGTATATTTTGATATCCTGCCGCTTGATTTGACTGCGGAAGCCGGGGCGGTCGGAAGGTTTGAGAGCGGACAGATAAAATCGTCCTACATCCTTAATAAGAACGGCGGCATTAAGTTAAGCATCAAGCCGGTAAGATATGCGCGTATCTTCGATAAGGTCAAAGGCGTATATGTAACGGATGATAAAAAGCGTGTAAATTACGGTTCAAAAGATATTACCATGATGCTCCAGAGATTGGATGATGCGAGCGGATCATGGGATAACGTGGGAAGTCTTGATAAGAAGGATGCAAAGGAAACGCTTAAGAAAATGACAACGCCCGGAGAATACAGGATCAGGTATTCGGGACTTGGCAACTTCTACGGAACAGGTCTGTACGATGAATTTAATGTATATAAACACGGTAGTGTCCTGTTCAGTACGCTTAAGGTAAAGACCTCTAAAAAGAAGTATTCAAGCGGCGGAGTATCCGCCAACGAACTGGTGACCGGCATCAGCACAAAGGTTAAGAATTCAGCGGGAAGTAAGGTGAAGCTTACGCCTGAGGATTACAGTGTATCGTTAGAAGCCGTATCAGAGAGCGCTGAGGTGACCGATAATAAGGCCATGAGTGCCGGTACGTATAAGGCAACGGTATGGTATGGAGATATCTCCCAAAAATATCCGGGATTAATACCGGACAAGCCGATAGAAGTAACCGTAACGGTGACCGGTGAGAAGCTTAAGCCTAAAATGGTAAGTCTTGACTGGAATGATAAGGGAGAGGATTACAACGGAAAGAGCAAGGATGTAACGGTTAAGTTTAGCGATGCAAAGGCTTCGGAGGTAACCCTTGCCAAGAGAGTCATGAAGGACGGAAAGGAACAGTTCATACCGCTGACCGATGCCGAGTTTGCGGCTGCGGTCAAAGATGTTAAGAATGACAGCTTTACGGTAAAAGGCTCCTACGGATTAAGTGACGGGTCGAAAACCGACAATACACTTCCGGGCAAGTATACGATCACTCTGTACGGTAAAGGAAAATACGGCGGATCGGTACTTACAAAGACGTATAAGAGGCTGCCTGTCAAACTTACTCCGGAAATGCTAAAAGCTTCGGATACAGAATTCAACATAGGCGGAGTAGAGACAGAGATAAGCATAAGCTCGAATGCCATAGGACTTGATGAGATGACATTCGGTAAGGGAGATGATGATTACTCTGTCACATACTCAGGTGTCAAGAAGGCAACAGTCAGCGGCAACATGATAGGAACGGCAACGGCAACCGTCAAGGTAAAGTCAGAGACTACGGGACTTAAGAAGGGCAGCTCGGCAAAGGTTACATTCAATGTTTATGAGAGATCTGCCTATATATTAAGATATGCGGACTACAGTTATGCAGATCCGGGGGCACTGTACATACAGGTGACAGGAGATGTCAAGTCGGGATCGAAGCCGCCCAAATTGACACTGTACCAGTCGAGTGAAGACGGGACCAGGCTTAAGAAGATACCCGAAAAATATTATACTGCTTCATTTACAAGAGAGGCTGTAGTTGAGGGATATGAATCAGCAGCGCCTTCGTATTCGGTAAAGATCAGCGCAGGCAGAGAAAAGGGATATGACTTCACTGCCAAGGGCATAACGACGGGATCAGTGTACAGTGAATATAAGAATAAGGCGAAGAAGTGGGGAAATATCAAGCTGAGCGGAAAGGCTGTTGTGATACCTGACGAAGGAGACGGCATGTCTTACACCGACAGGAATATGGATTCCTATGCAAGTGCAATGATAAATGTCGATACTACAGGAAAGATGCCGGCAGTAAGTTACGTGGGCAACAGTTATATCCTGCCGGTCGTAGATGAGGTTGTCGTGGACGATATCACGCTTAAGAGAGCTGATGGTGATTTCATTGTTACATATAAGAAAAACAATAAGCCCGGAACAGCCGGGATGACCATCACCCTCACGCCGGGACATTCGGATACGACGATGTCTTATCCTCTCGGGGGAAGCAAAACGTTTAACTTTAAGATCATTGAGCAGAAGAACAAGGATCTTAGACTGTAAGGCAAATTTTGTACATGGATTCGGGAGGGCTCATATGAGGAAATTTTTAAGAAGTAAAACTATAGCTGTTATTTTGTGTATCGCGATGGCTGTACCTGTTTATGGAGCAGCTGACGAAACACTGTATGCGGATGAGTCATATGGCTCTCCCGTAAACGAACTGTCGGAAGAACAATCCGTTTATGATGAGATACTAATGGATGATACTGCCCGTGATGAGACAGGATATGACGACGGATCATATGACGGGATCAACATGGAAGAGACCGCTTCGGAAGATATGATATTTAATACCGAAGAACCGGAAGATCCGGAGGATATTTTTGCCGAAACGGTACAGGAAGATGAGTATGCGGATTACGACGAAGGAACAGATCAGGTATTTAATCCCGAATACGTCTCTGATGAGGATATCGAGAGGTTCAAGGCCGACGGTACGTGGGATGAGAAATGCGAGATGATGGAGGAACTTGCCATGGAGCAGGAGGAACTCCAGCAAAGCCTTATAGGTAATCTTGCGATGTATGATCCTGAATATTCGGATGAATACGGTCCTGAGGGTGCGGCTATAGGATACAGGCAGCCGGTGACCGGTGTAAGCCATACCATGCCGGCCACAGGTAATGTAAAACCCATAGTCTTTACGGCTGAATTCAGGGATATGAGACTTGCAAGCAGTTATAAGAGCGGACTCAGGAACAGGCTTTTTGGAAATGTCAGTTTCAAGAGATATCCCTATACAAGTTTTAGTACTTACTATTACAATTCGTCGTTCGGAAAGCTTAATCTGAAGAACGGGGAGATACATAATTACATATCTCCAAACGCAAGAAGTTATTACAATTCAAGCGATAAAAGGACAAAAAACAGGGGCCTGTATAAGGAGATATTCAGCGACTGGACTATTACCCTGCTGGACGGCATTGGCGTTGGGGAAGATCAGGATGAATACCTGGCTCAAAAACTGAAGGAATATGATTCCGATGGTGATATGGTAATAGACGCCATATACATCATATATGCAGGTCCGCACGATGGATGGGGTTCACAGTGGTGGAGCTACAGGACCAATTTTTCATACAGGTTCGGTAATACGGGCTACAGTTGCAAGCAGCTGGTATTTATGAACTCGCATGGCAGTCTTGAACAGACCGAGTCCACTATCATACATGAGACAGGTCATATGCTGGGACTCGCAGATTACTATGGATATGATAAACCCAAGCAGTATAAGCTTAAAACCTTTGATACCATGCATACCAATTCGGGTGATAACAACGGATTTTCAAAGATGCTGCTCGGATGGCTTCCGAAGGACAGGGTACATATAATACGTCAGAATACCAGACAGACTCTTAAGCCCTACGGCTCTAATAACGGGGATATAGCTCTCATAATCCCGGACAGTGAATACAGGAGATATGGTATCTATTCCGAGTTTATCATGGCGGAATACTATCAGCAGGTGGGTAATGACAGGGTACCTTCGGATTATAAAGCAAACCCGGGTATACGGCTTTTTCATGTCTATGCGAGGCTGAACGATCAGGGAAATAATTTTATCGCAAGTAATAATTATAATAAAAAGATACCGCTGATATCTTCGATGGACAGGGATTTCAGCAAGCATAAAAAGGGGGATGCATATTCCAAATGCTTCTATTACAAGGGGAGTGAATTCGGTCCGTGGACGGCACCGGGAAGTTCATTCTACCATAATCCCGCAAATGACGGGATATATTCAACATCTCCGCTTAAATATACGGGTATATATATAAACAATATCAATCTGTATGATGACAGAGCCACGTTTGATGCCAGGTTTCTGTCAAAGAAGACTGTAAACTCCAAATTCAGGAAGAAAGCAGCGGTCAGAGCAACAGGCTATATGGGTAAAGAAATACAAAACGGATACCGGTTGTTCACGCTCGAACTTAATCAGGATGTTTCGGTTGTGCCGGGTAAGACCATAGAACTGTATAACGGTCTGACAAACAGGAGACTGGCTACAATAAACAGTTCGGCATTTAAGATAATACACAGTGTCGGATGGAGTTATACGCGAAGTAAGGCGTATTTGTGGCTAAGCGATAAATATGTAAGCGGAAGATATCTTAAGATAAAGATACCGCAGGGAACCTTCAGAACACCGGGGAACTGGATAAATACCACATGCTGGTCCAATTTTAATTATTCGGGCAGGAAACCTCCGGTTAAGAGAAGAAAAATACGTACGGGCAAGCGTAGCACTGTTCTTAACGTTAGCGATCATATGTCCGCGTTTGACGCCGCGCAATCCTGGGATGCTTCCCTTGACGATGGAGGAAACGGCATCGTTACCATCCTTAGCGGAGATAATGAAAACTATCCCGAATTGTATATCTATAACGTATCCGATGGTGAATTTGATGAAGGTGAGACGGTTTTACGTCCTTCATACAATGGAATGTATGCTTATGACGCTTATATCGTAAATACAGTTGCACTTGGTGACGGCAGCTATCTCGTCGTTGTGGGTGATCTGTACAGCGAAGATGAGGATGATGAGAAGGTATATTATGATCTGATCACCGTAAAGGATAGGGCTATAACCGGAGAGCGTGTGGTTGGAGCTGATGAGATAAGCTGTGTCGGAGTTGCGGACGGAAGGCTTGCTGTCGCAGTATCCGTCAACGGCATGCCCGAGAGCCAGACACTTACTGTGTATTCGCCCGCTTCCGGTGATGATGTGACCTATACCGTAAATGCCGGAATATCCAATGAAGACATGTTTACAGGCGGCGGAGCGGGATCGATAAAAAAGATCGGTGACTATATTGCGATAGCTCCCGACGGCGAATCGTGGAAAGTGTTAAAACCGGCAGCAGGCACAGAGATAACAGGTTATTGGGATCTTGCCGGGAACGGAGAGTTGTGTACTGCGGTCGGATTTAAGGACGGAAAATTTTATGCGGTAACATTAAGTGATGATAACATCGACGATATAGATGATATCGATGATATTGAAGTGCTTTCGGATGATGGGATCGATACAGAGAGTGACTTTAATGATTATGAGGATGATGAAGATGAGGAGGATCCGTATATATATTACGGAGACAATGAGAACGATGAGAACAGACTTGAGGTTTATGATTCAATAGAAGGAGGCGATCCCGTTTACAGCGCTCCGATATTGGGATATGCGGATGAGATCGTTGTATCGGATGAGGGTGTTCTTGCTTACGGTAAGGATGACGGAGGCTGTATATATGATCTGGATCTCAGTACCGGGGAGCAGATCGATGATTTGGAGATTCATAATGCATTTGCAGCAGATGACGGCGGATTCTTCGTTGCCAGCGATACCTTTGAAGATGCCTTTTACGAAGAAGAGGAGGAAGATGCCTATTATCCGAGTGAAGAGGATGACGGGGATGACGAGGACAGGATATTCATAGACATCATCTATCCGCCGTATGATACCGAAACAGATATTGAAGCACCGAAGATCACAACAAAGGAACCTGACAGGGGGACAGCAGGATTACCTTATTATACCGTTATCGAAGCTGACGGAAGCATTCCCATGGAGTGGACGATCTCAAAGAATGCACTTCCCGAAGGTCTGTCAATTGATGAAGAGAGCGGAGAGATAACGGGTATTCCCAAAAACGACGGAGAGGTCAAGGTGACATTGTGTGCATCCAATCCCGCCGGATATGACACTAAAGAGCTGACCTTTGTTATCGAGAAGGAACCGACGTATGTAACACTTACAGGGATACCGCGTTATGTGGAGTACACAGGCACTGCTGTCACATTCCCTTCGCTCACGGTGGATTATAAGGGAAGTACTTTAAGAGCCGGCACGGACTATTCCGTAAAATACATAAATAATACGGATTGCGGTGAAGCAACGGTCAGTGTGACACTTAAGAACGGACTGAGCGGAAGTGTGGAGCAGAAGTTCACGATATATGAAGCGGATATAGAGACCGATGAATTCGAAGCAGAGGATATCTGTGTAAAATATAAGGCAAATTCAAAGTTTAAACCGGTTCCCGTACTTAAGTGGAACGGAAAGAAGCTGAAGGAAGGCCGGGATTACAGCATTACGGGTGGAGAGACAAGGACTGCTGCCGGAGATTATACCGTATCGCTTAACGGAATCAACAATTTCACCGGAACTCGGGAGATAACTTTCTCAATAACGAAAAACATTCTGATGAAGGATGTGAAGGTAGATAAGATCGAGCCCAAGGCCTATACAGGGAGTGAGATAAGGCCGGCATCCGAAATAGTTGTTAAATACAAGGGAAAGAAGGTTCCCAAAAGTGCTTATTCACTTACTTATGAGGATAACATCTATCCGGGCAAGGCTCTTATCATAATAAAAGGCACGGGAAAGAGTGTGGACGGAGTTGCTTTTTCCGGAGACAAAAAAGCTGAATTTATCATTAAAGGCAAGCCGCTTGGCGTGGAATTAAAGAGGCTTGAGATACCTGCGTTTGAATATAACGGTGAAGCGATAGAGCCGGTGGATTCAAAACTGCTTGAGATGTTCTCTATAGACCTCAGAGAGGATGTGGATTATATTGTCGAATATCTCCAAAACGACAGGGCAGGCAGGGCCACAGCCATATTTACCGGAGCCGGTGAATATACGGGTACCGTAAAGAAGTCATTTACCATAAACCGGTTCAAGCTGTACAACGGAAACCGGAAAGTCGTTATAAGTGCAGACAGCGTCCCATATATAAAAGGTGGTGCTAAGTGTGAACCGGTGGTAAAGGCAGGAGGAAGGAAACTTGAAGAGGGTACAGACTATACGCTTTCGTTCTCCTCAAATAAAAAGGCAGGAGAAAAGGGTTGTGTTACGGTCAGAGGCAAGGGAAATTATACCGGAAGCTGCAAGGCATATTTTGACATAGACAGGGGATCGTTATGGGATACTGACTGCTATGCGGAAGATGTTCAGTATAAGGAAGGAAAGAAAGCGTCATCATACCTGTCAAAACCTGTACTTACGGATGTGAACGGAAAGAAGTTGAGCGCGGGAAAAGATTATTCAAAGAAATACAGTTATGAATATGATGAGGATACCGTACTTGCTGACGGAAGGACTGTAAGTGAAGGAAACGCCGTAAATCCGGATGACCTGATAGCTGCGGGGACAGCCATACGTGTTGTTGTCAGGGCTTCCGGAGAGAATTATATGGATGATACGTATGCCATATATCGTGTCGTCAACAACCTTATAAAGAACGGAAAGTACAGTATAAAAAGGAGTTTCTATTTTAACGGAGAACCGATAGAGCCTCAGATAACGGATATAGAGACCGATGCACCGGTGGGAAGTTATGAGATCATAGGTTATGAGAAAAATACAAAACCGGGAACCGGAACAGTGATACTGCATGGTACAGGTTCTTACGGAGGGAGCAGGAAGGTCAAATTTAAGATACTGAGAAGAAATATTGAGAATTCCAACAGGAGGTATTAAAGATCAAGGCGCCGCTGATAATGTTCAGCGGCGCCTTTGGATTTTGATATGTATATTGTTTATCAGTGAACCTTGTTGAGGATCTCACTCCTTACCTTATCGATGAATGCATCAAGGGTCATGACCTCGGTCTCACCGGTATCGCGGCTCCTGACACTTACAGTTCCATCATCTGCTTCCTTCTGACCGATTATCAGCATATAGGGACTGCGGTCAACCTGCTGGGCTTCACGTATCTTGTAGCCGATCTTCTCATTCCTGTCATCGAGCAGTGTACGTATTCCGTTGTCTGCGATCGCGTCATTTACCTTAGAAGCATAGTCGTTGGTCTTCTCGCTTACAGGGAGGACCTTAACCTGCAGGGGAGCGAGCCATACAGGGAACTTGCCTTTGGTTTCCTCGATTATATATGCCATGAAACGGTCGAGTGATCCGAGGATCGCACGGTGCAGAACTACGGGAGTTTTCTCGCTGCCGTCGGAATCTATGTACTTAAGGTCGAACTTGGCAGGAAGGCAGAAGTCAAGCTGGCAGGTAGAGAGTGTGTATTCAACACCCACTGCGGGTTTGACATTTATATCGAGCTTAGGTCCGTAGAAGGCTGCCTCGCCTATTTCCTCGGTATAATCGATGCCAATATCGTTAAGCACCTGACGGAGAGCATCTTCCGCTGTGTTCCACATCTCGTCATCCGGATGATATTTCTTCGTGTCTGCCGGATCGCGGAGTGAGAGCACACATCTGTAGTCGGTGATACCGAAATCCTTATATACATCGAAAATAAGATCAACAACGCGGCTTACTTCATCCTTGATCTGTGCCGGAGTAACGAAGAGGTGGGCGTCATTCTGGCAGAAGTGACGGCC
>JAFSZZ010000142.1 GCA_017458765.1 Lachnospiraceae bacterium
ATCGTAAAATCCGGCTTCGATATGCTTAAGGAAACAGTCTCTAAGATCCTCGGTGAAAGTAACGATCCCGAACTGTCAAGAAGCATCAAGGAAACCGTCACCTCGTTTCCGGATGTTCAGGGCGCTTACGATCTTGTGCTCAATAATTACGGTCCGGATTCATGGAACGGATCGATACACATAGAAGTTCCCGATACATACTCTGCCGACATGCTCGACCGCCTGATAAGAAAGATACAGGATGCAGTCTATGTAAAGCATCAGGTCTTTCTCACGGCTATCGGTGTATATTCGATCAACACAAAAGACAGCGAGGTGATCGAAGCAAAGAAAAAGGCGGCGGCTGTCGTCTTTTCACACGAATATGTACTTCAGATGCATGGATTCTATCTGGACAAAGAAGAAAAAACGATGCGCTTCGATATAGTGATAAGCTTTGCTGCCAGGGACCGCCACGCCGTACACAGGGAAGTCGTTAAGGATCTTCAAAAGGCATTCCCGGATTATCAGCTTGGGATCGCAATGGATACTGATTTTTCCGAAAAATGACCGGGTGCGGACTTACACAAACGGATTATAGTATCTTCCCCCGTTTACCACGGAAAGACATAACGCGATCGCAACAAGCAGAGCGCAGGATACCATCGCGATATGATCGGCCGCCCTGAAGGGACGTGCCATATACCAGGTACGTTTCCTGTTTTTTCCAAAACCCCGCAGTTCCATTGCATTTGATATTATTTCGATTCTGTCCATACTTGTCAGTATGAGCGGTATAAGTATTCCCGAAGCCGCTTTAAGCCTGTTTATAAGCGACGCCTTTTTACTCATCTCTATACCGCGTGCCTGCCCTGCCTGGCTGATCTCATGATACTGTCTCTGTATATCCGGAATGTAACGCAGCGCCAGTGCGACCGCATAGGCAATGGAATATTTCACACCTATCTTATTGAGAGAGGCGGCAAATTCACTCGGATTGGTTGTCGTGACAAACAGAAGGACTATCGGTATCGTAGCCGTGAATTTAAGAACATAATTAAAATGATAGAACAGCTGCTCGGCCGTAAGCGCATATTTCCCGCTCATCCCGAACAAAAGTGTACATGTCCCGTATATCTGCGTACCGTGTCTTGGCGAAAACAGATAAATGCAGATACTGTTCAATACAAGGAATATGACCATGAAACCGAACATGAACGAAACATCCTTAAAGTGTATCCTTCCCACAGCAAACAAAATGATGCTTGCAACAGTCATGGCTATGAGCATCCGTGTATCATAGGTTGACATTGCCGCAAAGCTCCACAGCATGAGACATACGAATTTCGTCGCCCCTGTTAGTGAATGTATGGGTGACGGACGATCTATATAATTAAACAGGTTAGTCATATACGCCCTCCGCTACCGGATCCGATATCCTCACATTTTTTCTCTCGAAATCGATAAAATGCCTGACAAAATCGGTCCCGTCATCTATGCCGCATTTTAACGCCAGCTCATACAACGATGTTTCCTTAAGGGATGCCTCCCTTATTATCTCCTTATCCGTAAGTATGTTATAGCATTTATCATCGGCTATTATGCAGCCCTTCGAGAATACGACTGCTCTGTCCGCATACTCGAGCATGAGATGCATGTCATGAGTGACCATTATAACGGTCATCCCTATTCTATTAAGCTTTGTCAGGAATTCCATTATCTCCGTATAATGTCTGTAATCCTGTCCGGCTGTCGGCTCATCAAGGATTATCATCTCCGGCTCAAGGGTAAGTATCGATGCTATCGTAACCCTTTTTTTCTGGCCGTAACTTAAGGCAGAAACCGGCCACTTTCTCATCCGCCAGAGTCCGCAGATCCTGAGCGCAGTCTCAACACGCTCCTCTATCTCACTCTCCGGGACACCACGGTTCCTAAGTCCCAGGGCGACCTCATCATAAATGAGCACTTTGGATATCATCTGATTGGGATTCTGCATGACGTAACCTATTTTTTCCGCCCTCTCCTTGATGGTTAAGTCCGAAATATCATTCCCTCTGTAATATATGGCCCCTCCTGATTCCTTCTCAAAACCGCAGATGACTTTTGCAAAAGTCGACTTGCCCGCACCGTTCGTACCCACGATCGCCGTCATCTCACCCTCGGCAAACGATACCGAGATATCCTTTAGAGCATGTACTTTGCCGCTCTCATATGTAAAATCAAGTCCCTCGATCCTTACCAGTTCTCCGGTAAGTCCGTGATCCGATGCACCTGTATCTTCATACCACTCCCGTACCCTCTTTTTATCCGCTTCATCAAGCACGATCGTACGGATCGATGCGGGTTGTTTCTTTGGTGTTATGTCAACCCCTGCATACTTAAGTGCCGTGATATACAGAGGTTCCCTGATGCCGCATTCACTTAACAGCGCACCGGAAAGCAGCTCATCGGCGCTCATATCCGCCTTAATACGTCCCTCTTGCATGAGTACTATCCTGTCAACGGATCTGTGGAGAACATCTTCAAGTCTGTGTTCAACTATTATTACGGCAGCTCCTGTCTGCTCCTGCATCTTAGCTATAAGCTCTATTGCCTGTTTTCCCGTCGCGGGATCGAGATTGGCGAGCGGTTCATCAAAGATAAGTACGTCTACATCATCCACAAGCACACCGGCAACGGAAACCCTCTGTTTCTGTCCTCCCGAGAGTTCTCCGGGCGCATGCTTAAGATATCCGCCTATATCAACCATTTCCGCAGCCTTCCTGACCCTCTCATGGAGCTGCGGTTCTCCGACACAATCATTTTCAAGTGCAAAGGCGATATCTTCGGCAACGGTCATCCCCACAAACTGTGCATCTGAATCCTGGAGCACGGTACCCACGGTATGCGATATCTCAAACAGGCTTGATCTTTTTGATTCTTTCCCCTTTATCTTAAGGGAGCCCGTCATCTCACCCTTATATGAAAACGGGATCAGACCGTTTATACAGTGCACAAGGGTAGACTTTCCACTGCCGGAAGGCCCTGCTATCAGGATACGTTCTCCTCTGCGCACCTTCAGGTTTATGTTAAAAAGCGTAGGCCTGGTCTGCGCATTATACTGAAAACCGAAATCATTTAATTCAACAAGAATATCGTTATCCATAATCATAACCAAAGAAAGGGTGGGAAAAATCCCACCCTTTTATTCTGTTTATTTCCTGTCAGTCTTCTTCCTTAAGGCTTCCCTTCTTCGGTATGGCGGAAGAATAAGCGATGCAGAGAAGTGTTCCGACTACGGCAGTTGTAACAATGTTAACAAGTGCACTTACGATTCCCTGAACAAATACTTTGTTTACCGGCTCACCGTACATAACGATATCGAGTATCGGAGCGATGACCGCCCAGGCTGCAAGATGCGCCACTACCTGTCCGATATTGAACGTTATTATATTCTTTTTATCAAACTCGCCTTCATCGATCTTAAGCTTGCTCCCAAATATCCCGACAACACAACCGAAGATCGCGGATGATATCACCCAGCTCCACCATACGCCCCAGCCATAGGAAAAATCGATAAAGAAATGTCCTATCAGTCCTGCAAGAAGACCCGCTATGGGTCCGAATACCGCAGCTATGAATGCTAACAGACCATACTGGATCGAAATATTCGTATCCGGTACACCACTCGGTATCGCGACGAACCTTCCCAGTACAAAGAACAGTGCAGCTCCTATACCTGTTGCAACAATGTGTTTAACTCCGAATTTTTTCATGGTATCCGCCCTCCTGTCGTAAATGTCATATCACACTGATTATAAAGCTTCTCAGGGCTGTTTACAATCTTTATTCAGCCTCGCTGTATTTTACGCTCCATTCCGATATCGTACCGTCCGAAAGCATCTTCTCTATTGACTTGTTTATCTGATCGAGAAGCTCCGTATTACCCTTTTTGACTGCGATACCGTATTCCTCAACTTCAAATGCATCCTTATCTTCAACTATCTTTAAATTCGGATTATCCTTAACATATTTCTGGGCTGTTGCCGAATCGAGCACAACAACATCACACTTGCCGTTGTTGAGTTCAAGGATGGCCTCTGTTCCCTTCTTAAACGCTTCGTAATCGTAACCGAGATCCTGAACGCACAGTTCACCCGTATAACCCTGGATGACAACGATCCTCTTGCCTTCCATATCCGATGCCTTCTGTATATCGGAATTACCGTCAACTATCATCACCTGTGTGGCCTCATAGTAAGGAACGGAAAAATCAACCGACTTTGCCCTCTCCTCAGTGATGGTCATACCCGAAATGACCGCATCGATCTGACCGTTCTCAAGAGCGATGAGAAGTGAATCAAATTCCATGTTCTCGATCTTGATCTCCTTGCCGCTATCATCTCCTATCTGTTTGGCTATCGCCATGTCGATACCGTCATACTCTCCGATCACGCCCGAAGCCGTTACGAACTCAAACGGCGGGAATTCGGCGTTGGTACCGAACTTGATCTCATTTGCGCCCGAGCCCTTCGAACCGCATCCGGTAAGTACGACAGCGGCTGCTGCCATTGTCAATAATGCTGCAGATAACTTTTTCATAATCTTTCTCCTTTATAATAATTTTATGTAAGAACTTTACTCAAAAATGCCTGCGTCCTCTCCTGCTTCGGATCGTTAAGGACCTCATCCGGCGTACCCTTCTCAAGCACATTTCCTTCGTCTATAAAAAGCAGCCTCGTACCGACTTCTCTTGCAAATCCCATCTCATGCGTTACGACGACCATCGTCATACCATTCTTCGCAAGATTCTTCATAACATCCAGAACCTCGCCTACCATCTCGGGATCAAGTGCGGAAGTAGGCTCATCAAAAAGCATGATCTCAGGATCCATGGCCAGAGCCCTTGCTATCGCTATACGCTGCTTCTGACCTCCGGATAATGAAGCGGGATATTCGTTTGCCTTCTCTGTAAGTCCTACACGCTCAAGCAGTGCCATGGCCTTTTTTTCCGCTTCCTCAGACGTAAGTCCGTTGACCTTTATCGGAGCCAGGGTGATATTTTCAAGAACGGTAAGATGCGGGAACAGATTAAAGTGCTGGAACACCATGCCCATCTTTCGTCTTAACCTGTCAACATCCGTTCCGGGAAGGTTGATCTGGTCACCGTCAATTATGACTTCACCGCCGTCGGGAGTCTCAAGCAGATTAAGGCATCTTAAGAAAGTACTCTTACCCGAACCGGAGGGTCCGATGACAACCACTACCTCTCCTTCATCTATATCCTCCGTTATACCCGTAAGGACCTCCACATTATCAAATTTTTTACGCAGGTTGTTTACCTTTATTATTGTTTTTCCCATATACTTAACCGATCCCAAATATTAACGTAATCTTATCTTATTTCCGATCTCCTGAGACGTTTCTCGTACTTTCCGAGTGCGACAGTAAGGATCTTGATCAATACAAAATATATGATCGCAGTCCCCACAAGCGGCATAAATGCCTGATAAGTTGCGCTCTTGATAAAATCTCCCGCCTTCTGGATATCCATAAGTCCGACATAACCTACGATAGCCGTCTCCTTGATAAGAGTTATGAATTCGTTGCCGAATGCGGGAAAGATATTCTTGACCGCCTGCGGTACGATTATCAGCATCATAGTCTGTTTGGCACTCAGTCCCAGGGATCTTCCCGCCTCTGTCTGTCCCTTGTCTATCGACATGATGCCTGCCCTTATGATCTCGGAAACATAGGCACCCGAATTAATGCCGAATGCGATCGCAGCTATTATCCATTTTGACCAGTTTATCGTCGCAAACACAACAAAATAGATGATCATAAGCTGTGTAACGGAAGGTGTCCCGCGGATCACATCCGTATAAACCTTGCCTATCACATTAAGCGGCTTCTTATCGGACAGATTGCACAATGCTATAAGGAATCCGATGATGACACCTATGACCATCGCAAGCAGCGAGACCTTTATCGTAACACCTATGCCGTTTACAAGCAGCATGTACCTGCCTTCATTTACAAAACACCTTACGAACGTATCGACTACGTCCGCCCACCATTCAGACATCTGTCAATTCCCTCTTTCCTAAGTCTGACCGGATCTGTCGGTCGTGCGCATAAGCATAATACTAACGAGTATAAATATA
>JAFSZZ010000143.1 GCA_017458765.1 Lachnospiraceae bacterium
AATACCCGAGAACCTGTATCGGAGTGACTGGATTCGAACCAGCGGCCTCCACCTCCCTAAGATGGCGCTCTAACCAAACTGAGCCACACCCCGTTTCGCAACAAATTGTATTTTATAGGAAGTATCTTTGAATGTCAAGGAAAAATCATAAAATGAACATATTAATTATTGAAATCAGCCTGCGGGTATGATAGTATAATATCAGATAAGTAGATAAAAGTGACAGAAGGATCTGTCGGATTTCATTTATCAAAGGAGTGATGTGTATGGCAGGTTTATCAAGGCTTGACAGTGCATATCTCAGGATGCAGACAAATGATTACAGCACTCTGTTCAATTCGATGAACAGATCTTCTTCCTCGGGCTCGTTTAATATGTTTGACGTGTCGGGTAAGAGCAATAACTCTCTGAGTGCGAACTTTTATGCCGATTATGCAAGCCTGAAGAACGGAAGCTATTTCAAGCTGGCGAAGTCGTATTACGGCAAGCAGGCATCCGAAACAGACACGTCCAAGGTGACTGACAAGGATAAGGCTTCGGATACGAAGAAGACAGCTGAAACCGCGACCGATACGAAGAAGACGGAAGAGGCTGCTAAGCCTGATTATGCGAAGGCTGCATCGGAGATATCTCAGGAAGCCAAGGCACTGGGCGGATACAGCGCAGGCGGTCTGTACGGAAGTGTGGACACCTCGGGTATTCTCTTCAACAGTGTTACTTGACAAAGGAACTTTATTTAGGTAATATATATGAGCGCCTTGAAACGGGCGCTCATATGTATTTACGCAGGAATGGCGGAATTGGCAGACGCGCACGGTTCAGGTCCGTGTGGTAGCAATACCATGAGAGTTCAAGTCTCTTTTCCTGCATATCGTTTGGACACCTTGCCGATATACGGCAGGGTGTTTTGCTTTTTTGTATCAGTGATGCACAAAAAAATGTTACCAAATTTTTAACATATGTACAAAATGTGAATAAAAAGTAAAAATAATGCTTAATCATGTCAACTATTTCCATTCACTAAGTAAAAATAATGCTCTATATTGGTATCTGTGATTGATTAAGAAGAAGGCGGAATGGAATGAAAAGGTTAAGAAGTTCCGTGATAATACTTACAGCAGCTCTTACACTGGCACTTTTTCCGGGATGCGGGAAGGCCGTAGCGGAGAAGTGGGCATATTCACATGAACCGGATGTTGACGTGTTTGTCCTCTACGACAACGGTAAGGCTGTTTATAAGGATGCGGAATATACATACAGTTCAGACGATACACATTATACCCTGACCGACAAGCAGGGAAATACGCTTAAGCTCCGGTACGTAATTGATGGCGACAGGATGCTCTTATATGAGACATCCGTTTACAGAAGGGATCCCGAGGAACCCGGAAGCGGTCTTGCAGGCAAGTGGGTTCATGAGAACGGCCGCAACATGTTCAGGTTCACCAAGGACGGACAGTTTGACGAGGACGGATACTTTTACGGACATTACAATGCCAGGGAAGATGAAGGCACTATCAAGCTGATGTACTCGGATCCTTTACAGGACTGCATACTCTATTACGATCTTAATGGTGACGAACTTACCATTGAGTATCCCTGGCCGATGGTCCACTCGGGAGAGAAGACAAATGAGAAGGGCCAGACAACGATCCCGGCGAACACGGGCAAATAATCACGGTCGAAGGCGGATATCCGCTTTACGATAGAAACTTTTAATTTATTTAAGGAGGTAAGTTATGAAGAAACGTGTGATTTCTATGGTACTTGCAGGCGTAATGGCTCTGTCACTCTGCGCTTGCGGCGGCTCTGCAGCTGAAGCTCCCGCTCCGGCAACCGAGGCACCCGCAGCAGAGGAGGAAGCTCCGGCACAGGAAGAGACTGAGGCTGAGGCTCCCGCAGCTGAGGAAGAAGCACCTGCAGCAGAGGAGGCTTCAAGCGAGCCTATTACTCTCAATATGTGGTGTATCGCTACAGAGAGTGATTCAAACCGTCATTCTTATGAAGCAGCTATAGCTGATATGCAGGCTGCACATCCCGAAGTTACTCTTAACTGGGAAGCATTCGAGAATGAGTCTTACAAGACCAAGATCAAGGCTGCTGTTTCAGCAGATGAAATGCCTGACATCTTCTTTACATGGTCATGTGCATTCCTTGGTGACTTCGTTCAGGCCGGTAAGGTTTACTGCCTTGACGATGTATACCAGAACTACAAGGATGAGCTTCCTGTAGTTATGCTTGGTAACTCAACATACGAAGGCAAGCACTACGGTGTTCCGCTTACAATGAACATCGTTGGTCTGTTCGCTAACATGGATCTTCTTAAGGAAGCCGGCTATGATGAGATTCCCGGAACATACGAAGATTTTATCAAGTGCTGTGACGACCTTAAGGCTAAGGGCATCACTCCTTTCGGATGTGCAGGTAAGGAGACATGGTGCGTAACCGAGTACCTTGAGTCGATCATCGAGAAGTCAATCGGTGCCGAAGAGCTCAACAATGTATTCGTAAACGGCGCTACATGGAACAATCAGGGTATCGCACAGGCTGTTGATACTTTCCAGGAAATGATCAAGAAGGAATACTTCGATCCCGCCGGTATCGGTCTTACAAATGACGAAGTTAAGGCTAACTTCATGGCAGGCAAGTATGCATTCTACATGAACGGTACTTGGAACTGCGCTGACTTCGCAGCAAACGAAGAGTTCAAGGATAAGGTTAAGGTTGCAGAGTTCCCTGTAATCGATTCCAGCAAGGCAAAGCTTGGCCAGCTTATCGGTGGCCCTTCAGATACTCTTGCAGTAGCAGCTTCATCACCTAATGCTGAGAGAGCAGCTGATTACGCTATGGAGCTTGGTAAGCTCATCTGCCACTATGGTTATCTTGATGGTTGCGGACTTCCTGCTTGGACACCTTACGGTGACACAAGTTCAGTAAATCCTCTTACCCAGACTGTATCAGAGATCGTTGCTAACGCAGATTCAATGGTACTGTTCGGTGACACAGCTATGACAGCTGATGACGCTCAGGTATATCTTTCATATGTTGACCAGGTTTACGGTTCGGCAATCGACGGTGCAGGCTTCATCGAGGGTCTTGCAAGCGATCTTAGGTAATACCATTATCCTTATAGGATAGGAAATTAAAATAATGACCCTTCCCACTTCTTCTTTAAACGGAAGGTTTGTGGGAGGGGTCAATTTATAATGTGGAAGGTATTTGATATGGCTGATAAAAAGACAATCAAGAGAAAGACAGACTTTAAGAAGGGACTTGATATTTTTCTTTTCCTGCTTCCGGCTATATTGCTCTTTGTGGGTATACTGATCGCTCCCATTGCTGTATCTTTGTACAGGAGTCTGCAGAAGTGGAACGGTTTCTCCCCGGGAACATTTATCGGATTTAAGAATTACAAGGATCTGTTTACGAGCGGATCGATCAACTGGATGACATCTCTTAAGAATGCCTTGATAATCGCATTCTTCTCTGTATTTGTACAGCTTCCTTTTTCTCTGCTCCTTGCTTTGCTGCTTGGACGCAAGTATAAGGGAGAGAGGTTTTTCCTTACGGTTTATTTCATGCCGGTGCTCATATCTACGGTTGTTATCGGTCAGTTATGGCTTAAGATATACAATCCGGATTACGGTATCTTAAACAGGGCACTCGCAGCACTCGGGCTTGCAGATTGGCAGCATGTCTGGGTAGGAGATCCCAAGACAGCGCTTGGCTCGGTAGTTGTTCCGACAATATGGCAGTATGTAGGCTATCATATGCTGCTCATGTATGCCGGTGTCAAGGGTGTTTCACCCGATCTTCGTGAGGCAGCAATGCTTGACGGCGCTACAAACTGGCAGGTTGACAGATATGTTGTAATACCTGTGATCAAGCCCATCATAAGGACTTCCGTTATCTTCGCGGTTACCGGTTCACTCAAGACATACGACCTTGTACGTATCATTACGAACGCAGGTCCTACGCATAAGACCGAGGTTCCGAGTACTTTGCTCGAAGATATGCTGTTCTTAAGGAACAGGTACGGAATGGGTTCCACTATATCCGTTATGCTTATCATCCTGTGCTTCGCGTTCGCACTTGCGATAACCGCGGCATTTAAGGAAAAAGAATATTAAGGAGGAGAAAAAGGTGCAATTAGAAGAACGTTATACATTAAAAAAATCTAATCCCGCCGTTAAGGTACTTGTATATATCCTCCTTGTGATCTGGGCATTTATAAATATTTTTCCTATTTATTTCATGTTCACTTTTTCGCTTAAATCCAATGAGGAGATATTCGGTGAAAATGTTGTGGGACTTCCCAGAGAATGGCTGTTTTCCAACTATGTTTCAGCCATGAATACAGGAAACATGGGGCTGTATTTTGTGAATTCGGTCCTTGTTACGACTGTTTCGATATTCATTTCACTGGCAGCCGCAATGATGGCAACATACGCGATAACGCGTATCAAATGGAAAGGTGCGAACTTCACCAATTCGTTTTTCATGCTGGGACTAACGATACCGCTTCAGGCATCCATAGTTCCCGTATATGTAATACTTTCGAAGCTCCACTGGCTGAATCATTATTCGACACTTATCATACCGTATTCGGCATTTACACTGTCGATGTCGATCCTGATCTGTACAGGCTTCATGGTGGATATACCTTATGATCTTGATGAGGCTGCAAGGATTGACGGATGCGGATTGTGGGGAACGTTTGGAAGGATAATAGTTCCGCTGTTAAAGCCCGCATATGCAACAATAGGTATCTATGCTTTCCTTCAGTGCTGGAATGAGTTCATGTTTGCGAACGTATTTATTTCCGATTCGGCACACAGGACACTTCCCGTAGGTATCAAGGCACTGTCGGGAGCATATACGACGGACTGGGGTCCGATCGGTGCGGCACTTGTTATAGCAACCTTCCCGACACTGATCGTGTACATCTTCCTGTGCAGGAAGATACAGGATTCCTTCATCGCAGGTGCGGTAAAGGGTTAAATCAGGCAGTCATATAAGGAAACGACCATATTAAAGGTCCGGCATTCAATTTGCCGGACCTTTATTTGCATAAATCAAAAAAAATGGTATTCTTTACTGGTAAGAAAAACTTAAGGATAATCCGCATGAATGTAAAGAGAGTTTCCAAAAAAAGCAAAAAGAGTCTTTCGGGAAGCCTTAAAAGCCTGATCATAGTCCTCATATTTCTTGTCATAGCCGCCTTTATATTTTCTATCTATTCCATAATAAATAATGAAAGAAAGGCATATGAGATAAGTGAATCCGAGGGAGTGTTAAGAACATTGTCGGACAGCATAGAGTCGAGTATGGAGAATTTTACCGAAGTATCAAGGCTCATCATAACCGATAACAGGCTTGTGGAATTCTTAAGGGCTGATGCCGATAAGGTGGACATGGGAATGATAAATGATGCCAGGTTCGGCGTGCTCGACATCCTGTATGTTACGGGCGGCGCGGATTCAGTCGTTGTTTTCAGGGATGATATGATAATGATGACGACCGACAGGACATCATACGAGTACGACCGCGAACTGATACAGGATGAAAGGTGGAGAGCACCAATCCTTGAAGCGAGGGGAAGGGCAGTACTTTCGATAAACGGAAACGGAGCATTAAAACGAAAGGACGGCAGGCCGGTCATAACCATAGCGCGTGAGATAAATGATGTACTTACCCAGAAACGTACGGGTATTATGCTCATGAATATTTCATCCGACGTATTCGTCAGGATGCTCGGCAAGTTAAATTATAAAAATATATGCATTGCAGGTAATGACGGCACATATATAGCGGGAAACGAAAATCTGGAAAAATATTATCCCGGAAAGATGCCGGGGAACAGTCCGGAACATACGAGCTTTGATGCGGATGAGGGCAGGATGCTTTTTTCATGCTGCAGCGTCGGTGATGTCCCTGTGATAATAATGCGGCTGTCACCGTACGGTTCGGAAGGTATACCGTACGGACTTCTGTATGTCATGATCTTCCTGATGGTGTTTTTCATCATAGTAGTATTTGCGGTCGCAACCTTCGTGACAAAGAACCTGACCCGTCCCGTTTACGCTCTGTCGGCGATAATGGAGAAAAACAGAGAGGCCGGAACCTTGGAGCAGATCGATATGGAGGTTGCCTACCGTGAACTTGATATGCTCAAGGAAGGCTACAATAATCTGATCGTTCATGTAGAGGAGCTTATCACTACACTTGTTGACAAGGAACATTCATTAAGGGATGCGGAGATGAGAGTGCTGCAGGAGCAGATCAAGCCGCATTTTCTGTATAATTCACTTGCGACCATAGGTTTTCTGGCGCTTGACGCAGGAGCTGACAATGTGCATAATGCTCTTGAAACACTGGGGAGTTTTTACAGGAATTTCCTGAATAAGGGTTCAAGAGAGATCCCTCTGGAACTTGAAGTTAAGATAGTGAAGGACTATCTGTCACTGCAGAAATTAAGATATGGTGATATAATTGAAGATGTTTATGACATTCCGGAAGATACCTTAAGGTTCATAGTGCCCAAACTCATCCTTCAGCCGCTGGTTGAGAACAGTATATATCACGGCATACGTCTGACCGGTGAGAAGGGGACTATAAAAATATGCAGCCGCCTTGAGAGAGGAGTCCTGCATCTTACCGTAAGGGATACGGGCGTTGGCATGTCGCGTGAGAAGATAGAGAAACTGCTCGATATCGGGTCGGGCGATGACAAGGAAGAGCCGTTAAATGAAAGCTTCGGATTAAGGGCGACGATAAAGCGGCTGAGAGTATATTGCGGTAACAAAGATGCCGTGAGCATAAGAAGTGAGATCGGCGAATATACTGAAATAGAGATGTTGATATCAAGACCTTTGAACACAGGGAGAGAAGATGAGCAGATCATACAGGGTAATGATAATAGATGA
>JAFSZZ010000144.1 GCA_017458765.1 Lachnospiraceae bacterium
TCTGCTCTACCAACTGAGCTATCTGGGCAAAGCACTGAATGCCTTATCATGGTCACCAAATATCCGGCATGCAGACCCGCAAAAGATATTATAAGCATATTCTTACGATTTTGCAAGCATTATTTTATTTATTCCGGATTATGTTTAAATTTTTCCTATCCGGCACTAAACGGCGCTATTCGTTGAACTCGACCGTTACGTAATATCCTCTCGGACGCTCTTCTATATCTGTAACGATCCCTTCTCTTGTCTTAAGGCGCTCCCTGAGTTCAAAATTGCCTGACATGGCACGTGACGGATCTATCGTATAATACCAACTCGTCGGAAGCACTCCCTCGGTAACCGTCACATGCTCACCCGTTTCGATTATCCCCGGGCGCTCCATCTTAAACTCTATGCTTCTCATTCTTATCTCTCCGCTGTCGGGATATGCATCCGTCCATTAACTCTGCATACCCCCAAATGTATGGCAGTTACATCCACATTCCCATCACAGGTCCGGCTGCTCCGCCGCTGCCGTTATCTGCCGGCCGGTCCTGATCCTGCGTGTTATCTTCATCGGCTTTCCCGTCGTACTCCTTAAGCAGGATCGCACTGTTCCTTCTCATATGAAGCTTAAGCCTTGCATTTTCGATGACATACTCTGTCGGCTCGGTCGTATACCCTCCTTCATAGGTATACATGAGCGATACCATCTTAAAATCCCTCGGTGCACCAAGTTCGTAACTTATCTTCATCTCAATGTCCTTCTCATGGTCATTGTTATTTATGACTATGATGCAGCGCTCCCTTCTGGTGAAGCGCCCGTAAGCGATGATATTGTAATCCTTGTGTATCCTTCTTATCGAGCCTCTGCGCAGTGACGGTGTCGATTTCCTTATTCTTATCATCTGTCTGTGAAAATCGATAAGTTCCGTGTCCTCATTTCCCCACGGATATGTGCGCCTGTTGTCGGGATCCGTGAATCCGCACACACCCGCCTCATCGCCGTAGTAAATGGTCGGGGCGCCGGTCCAGGTCATCTGCAGCAGGACCGCTTCCCGCATTACAGCCTTGTTTATTCCGTGTTCGGCAGCTTCCGGTCCCTTATCCGAAACGCGTCCGACTACACGGTTGGTCCTTGTCAGGAACCGTGAATGATCGTGGTTGCTCAGTTCGTTCATCGCCACAGCCTGCGACGGTCCGTATAATTTTGCCCCGTTATACTTCATCATATCAAAGAAAGCGTCCGCATTACCAAGCATATCCCAGCGAAAATCGTCGGAATGTTTCTGCATCCCCGTCAGGAACCAGGTCACCGGCTCCATGAAAGCATCATAGTTCATTACGGAATCCCATTCGTCGCCCTGCAGCCACGGCGACGGATCGCCGTAATGCTCGGCAAGAATGATGGCGTTTGGATTGGCCTGTTTTACCGCATGTCTGAATTCCTTCCAGAAATTATGGTTAAACTCCGGTGAATGTCCGAGATCCGCCGCGACATCAAGCCTCCATCCGTCGGCATTATACGGCGGAGATACCCATTTTCGCCCTATATATAAAATATAATCATACAGATGTCTCGATCCCTCATAATTAAGCTTCGGCAGGGTATCATGCCCCCACCATCCGTCGTAGGTATGGTTATACGGCCATGCAGACTCATCGTTGAATCTGAAATATTCCCTGTACGGACTGTCCTTCGAAACATAGGCTCCCTTCTCATAGCCCTCTGCATCCTCATATATGCGCTCCCTGTCAAGCCACTTGTTGAACGAACCGCAGTGATTGAAGACACCGTCCAGGATCACTCTTATATTTCTCCTGTGGCACTCGGCCACAAGCCTTGCGAACAGTTCGTTGGAAGCGTCCAGATTCTCACGGCTGGTAACCCTGTCTATATATCTTGTCGCCAGCTTGTTATCATATTCATCGTTCTCCAGCAGACGGCCTTCATCCTTTATTATCCTGCCAAAATGAGGATCGATATTATCGTAGTCCTGAATATCATATTTATGATTGGACGGCGAAACAAACAGCGGATTAAAATAGATCACTTCTATACCGAGATCAGCCAGATAATCCAGCTTATCGATAACGCCCTGCAGGTCGCCGCCGTAGAATTCCCGCACGCCCATGGCCGCAGGGTATTTACTCCAGTTATCAACCCTGACCGTATGGTCGCCTATATAATTGTATTCATGCGAAAGTACATCATTAGACGGATCCCCGTTGCAGAATCGGTCCACGTATATCTGGTACATTACCGCTCCCTTTGCCCAGTCGGGTGTTTTAAAGCCCGGCTTTACGGTAAAATAGTAAGCCTCCTCGGCACGTCCCACCACACCCCGGGTATCATACCGGCAGATCTGGCTGCCGCCGACTATCTCAAAATAATAGCGTATGGGATCGTTATCCAGCTGATATGTGTATCTATAGTAATCAAAATTACCCTCAGACTCATACTTCTCACACAGATACCTCTGGCCGTTGCATATCAGGAAAACGTGATCCACGTTACTCTTATATGTTCGGAACCTCAGTGTTACCGTAGCGTACGGATTGGGTTCCGGCGGATCCACGTAGTCAGAAGTGTAGTCGGTGAACAGTGCCTTCTTGTTAAGAACAGGCTTCAAGGTCGACAGATACAGACTTTTATTCAGATCCCTTCCAAAATGATTGTAGTCCATCCGGATGACTCCTTATTTTTTTCCGTTCATCCTACTATACCACACTATAGAGGAATTTTCACCTGTTAATGTACTATATGTTGTAAAAACGGGGATCCACGATATAAAATCGGGACAGAAGTAAAAAAGACAGCCTCACGACAGCTGCCTTTTTTGGAGAAGGTATTTCTTTCTTATGGGGTATAGCTTAACGCTATACAATGTATTGGGGGGTTACAAGTGTATATTAGCACCACCCTTGTAAATAATCTACACTAACATTTCACAAATTTTACAAATTCGCACCCTCATTTTTGTATAATATCACCAAATATGTGTCACGTGGACGGCTCCTCGATGCTGAATTTTTCCTTATTTCCCGCCATTACTATCGCATCGAACGCACTCTTTTTGGATAGATCTCTCTTAAACAGCAGAGGATCCGCTCCCCGTCTCCAGGAAGCATCATCCGTAAGACCCCAGAAAGTCACGGCTTTTAAATTCACTCCCTTGTAGACCTCATCCACAAGAGCCTTGAAGAAATCATAATAGAACTTTGCCTGCTTGTAATAACCCTTCTCGTTCCTGGTCTTTATCCCTACATCAAGCTCGGTTATCTGGACGTTTCCGATGCACTTATCATACGCTTCCA
>JAFSZZ010000145.1 GCA_017458765.1 Lachnospiraceae bacterium
ACGACGATCGGCGAAAAGGAAGAACTGTTTGAGGAATATGTAAGACACGGTTCCAATACAAACGTGGAACTGGCATATCTGTCATATTGTGCATATGATTATTTCATTAAGGAGAGGATGCTTGACGACAGGGTATTTGCCCATCTGGTGAAGAATTACCGGCGCGGTGAGGAACTTAACGAAGCCTGCAAGCTCGCACTTTTAAAATATTATGCCGAAGATGAGAAAGAGTATGATGAGCACATACGGGAAATGCTTGCGAATTTTATAAAGGAATTTCTCCAGAAGAATATCTATTTTGTGTTCTTCAGGGAATTTACCGGGATACTGCCGGAACTTGCGGTATATAACGATAAGACTATAGTGGAATACAGGACGGATCCGAGAGTGAGGGTAATGCTCCACTATCTTATAGAAGGAGAGGAAGAAGAGGATAATTATCACACCGAGGAAATGAGGAATATGTACGGCGGTGTTTTTTCCAGGGAATTTATCCTGTTCTTCGGAGAGAATCTCCAATATTACATCACTGAAGAAGCGGACGGCAATGAATCCCTGACGTTTTCCGATGCCATATCGATCTCTGACGTGATCGCGGAAGGCAGGGAATCAAGGTACGGTCTTCTTAATGACATGGTTGTGTCAAAAACCCTTCAGGATGATGATACGCTGATCGAACTAATGGAAGAATATGTAAGGGATGACTGCTTTACGGACAGGGTATTCACCTGCCTTTAGGAGGAACCATTATGCGAAGCATAATTCAGGATGGTTCCGACGATTGGCCGCCGACGAAGGAGGGGGCGTTACATATTTATTAGGAGGAACCGTTATGTATTTGTTTGAGGAATAGAGAACAGATGGATGCTGAAACACGGTATGTGGTAGGTTATGACCTTAACGATAACCTGACGCAGATCAGTTATTTCGAACTGAATAACGACAGCCCCGAGACGCTAATATCTGACGGAGAGAATGAGAGACTGGGTATCCCTACGCTCCTGTGTAAGAAGAGGAAGGTCAATCAGTGGAGCTTCGGGACCGAGGCTGAAAGGCTTATAAGGAATGACGGCGAGGCAGAGGTGAGCAAGATCTTTTCCATGGCTGTGGGCGGTAAGACTCTTACTCTTGAAGGAGAGGACTTTGACGGTCTGGATCTGCTGATACTTTTTATCAGGAAATCTCTCAACCTGCTGTCAGTTTATGTGTCGGTAGAACAGATAGAAAGTTTTATTTTTACAGTGCCGCTGCTGGACAGGGATGTACTGTCGGTACTGGAGAGGGTGGCGGTCGCGATCCCCGTCCCGCGGGAGAAGATATTGTTCCAGAGTTACAGCGAGAGTGTGTATCACTACATGATACATCAGCAGGCGGAACTGTGGGAGACAGAGAGTGCCGTTTTTGACCATGACGGCAGGAACATGAAATGTTATTACATGAGGATGAATCACAGGACTACTCCGATAGTCGGCATGATAGATGAATTTTCCTTTGATGATATAAAGGTTCCCGACAGGTCGAGTCTTTTGCGGCTAAGCGAAGAGGATGATAATGATAATGACGAGGGAGCCGATGAGGAGTATAAGGCGGATAAGGAAGCCGCAATGGAAGCCGTCGGGCATATGGATGAAGCGATGCAGGAGTTCATGCATGATTTTCTCATGACACGCCCGGTAAGGTCCGTGTATCTTATCGGCGACGGTTTCGAGGGAGAATGGTGTAAGAATACGATCAGGTTCCTGTGTATGGGCCGCAGGGTATTCCAGGGAAGGAATATGTATTCCAAGGGTGCATGTCATTACGGGATGGACCGGCTGAAACCCACGGAACTGAATTCCAAATATATTTTTCTCGGAAGCGATAAACTCCAGTTCAATCTCGGTATGAATGTCGTTCGAAGGGACAGGGAAGAATACATCGCACTCGCCGACGGTGGAGAGAACTGGTTTGAGATAAGTACGGTCGTCGAATTCCTGCTCAAGCAGGGCAGCAGGGTCGAACTTATAGTCACACCTCTTGACGGTAAGGAGATAAGGAGCATAACGGTAAACCTTGACGGCATCCCGAACCGTCCTCCCAAGACAACAAGGCTCAGGATGCGTGTGAGCTTCAGCTCGGGAAAGACGGTCAGGATAATGATAGAGGACCTTGGATTCGGAGAGATATTCCCCTCATCAGGTCTTAAGTGGGAAAAAGAAGCAGAGATAGAATGAGGAAGTACAGATGTCAAATCTGATGTTGTGCCATGAGATGTCGGCGGACAGGCCGTACAACGTAGTGGGACTTGGTATAAATATATATTCGGCCGAGGAACTGTGTTATCTGATAGCACAGAACGCACACACGCTCGATCATGATTTTATGGATGAGAGACTCTGCGAGTTCCTTGATAAACAGCTTAAGATGGCGGATCTTGCATCAAAACTCAGGGAACTGCTTCATACCAAGGGTACGCTGAGTGATTTTGTCATGACTATCCTTAACGGGATAGATTACTGCGACGAAGACGAGATAAGAAACATACGGCAGATACTTGTGGAGAGTGCGGGCTTAAGCCCGGCAAGGAAGCATAAGAGCAGGGGAGATAATCTCTTAAAGGCAAGGAAGTTTGCGCGCGCCATTGATGAATATATAGGAACTCTTGAGAAGATAGATATGGACGCGGAACCGATCCTGTATGCCGCCGTACTCCATAATATGGGAACAACATATGCGAAACTTCTCCTGTTTGAGAAAGCAGCCGAATACTATATGGAAGCTTATAAACTTAATATGGATGACGAGAGCCTGATACTGCACATTGTCTGCTGCAATCTGTATATGACAGGGGAACAGTATGACAGGATGATAATAAGGTGCGGTTATTCGGAACGTGTTCTTAAAGCAGCTGATGACATACTGCGGACAAGGAATGATTACAATAAAACGGACAACAGATATGCAAAGCAGCTGGAGTCTCTCAAGGAACTTAAGGAAAACGGCAGGATAGGCCAGTATTACGATGCCGTTGATGCCACATTGGATTCATGGAAACGTGAATACAGGCTTAATATGATACTCAGGTAGGTTTTATGCGGATAGTTGATTTTATCTTGGATAAACTGGGCTTTGGTGATGATGAAGACGATGAGCTTGATTTCGGTATAGGTATGCAGGCCGAAGAGAACGCCGAGGAGATCACCGAGGTGTTACGCCGGGCTCCCATAAAGCGCACTGATATAAATATCCTTGATTATCGTGAGAGGGAACTGTATATCCGTGATAAATGCGAACAGATGAAGGCTGCTTCGGATGATATGGAGGGGCAGAAAAACGAGTATCAGAGGATAACGGAACAGCTTGCCGACATTGATGAGATATGCTCCCTGTCTTTAAGCCAGTTCAGTGAACTTGAACGCTGTGCAAAAAAGATAGAAAAGATAGAAGCGGATGAAGAGGGGTATGTTCGTCCGGCCAATAAGATCACAGAGGCTCAGTATCGTGAGATGGAAAGAATGGAGAAGGAGATCCCCGATGCGATAAAAAAGATACGGGAAGAGGAAGACCATCAGATGACGATAAAGAGGGATCTTAATCTTCTCGAGGGAGAAAAGGGTGCACTGGCATATCAGCGGAGGGAGGAGAAGGAGAGAGCGAACAATTCAAGAGCCCTGGCTTTCATATGTTCATTTGTTTCTATCCTTGCCGCAGCACTGTTGTTTGCTCTGAAGCTTACACTTAAGTTTGATGTCAGGATAGGTTTTTATGTGGTCTTTGCATTTTTTGCCATTTCCCTTACGGCTGTTTATGTTACATACAGAAATGCGCAGGATGAGCAGTTAAAGGCCGAGAAGAAGCTTAACCGTGCTATAACACTCCAGAACAGTGTCAAGATCAAATATGTGAATTCCACAAACCTCATAGATTTTTACTATTCCAAATATAACGTTAACAATTCGTATGAACTCAGTTATATGTGGGAAAAATACAAAGAGGAAAAGGCTGCGAGGCATCATTCCGAGGAGGTTGCCGAAAAACTCGAGAAAGCAAGAAAAGAACTCGCGGCACTGCTCCGCAATTACAGATTGAATGATCCGGCAATGTTCATATATCAGACAAATATCCTGACTGATGATGATGTCATGCGGGATATGAGAAGAAGCCTGATTCTCCAGCGTAAGAAACTGAAGAAGGGTATTGATTTCAATGATTACAGTCTTGAAATGTCCAAGAATGAGATAGAGTCGCTTGTAAGAGAGTATCCGAAGTTCAGTAAAGAAATACTGGCCATAGTAAGCCAGTATGAATAGTTGTTTCTTGATTTATAAAATAAAACATGATAGTATTTGCGAGGACCGCGTTCAATCGGCATTTATCTGCTTCTCGAAGTCATCAAGCATTTTCGAGACACGCGGAGAAATGGAGACGAATTCACAGCCGTATTGATAATGAGAATCGTCTATCGCGGAACTTCGTATAATACGTACATCGGTGATTATCTGTGGAAGTTCACGGTCAAGTTCTATGTTGGCGATAAAAACAAAGCCAACGGGAAGAATGGCCTCCGAGACGAAACCGATGCCTTTGGCTGAAATATCGGTAACTTCTATCGGAGATGACATGTCGGCGATCGTGCTGTCTCCGGTGTACAGATCCGATACCGAGAGTTTGATATTTATGGGTATTCTTTTTTCCCTGCGTTTTTCCTGCATTGGATATACTCCGTGGTTGTTAGTGAATACGATTATATATCAAAATATAATACTAATCAAGTTTGGAAAGAAAGGTTAAGACATGACAGACAAATATGTAAGCCCGTTATCGGAACGATATGCAAGCAAGGAGATGCAGTATATATTTTCTCCGGATATGAAATTCCGAACATGGCGCAGGCTGTGGATAGCTCTTGCGGAAACGGAAAAAGAACTGGGACTGAATATAACCGATGAACAGATCGAAGAACTTAAGTCTCATGCGGAGGACATCAATTATGATGTTGCAAAGGAGAGGGAACGCATTGTAAGGCATGACGTCATGAGCCATGTATATGCATACGGTGTCCAGTGCCCCAAGGCGAAGGGCATCATACATCTTGGAGCAACGTCGTGTTATGTGGGTGATAACACGGACATTATCGTTATGACAGAGGCACTTAAGCTTGTAAGGAAGAAACTTATAAACGTTGTTTTTGAACTGTCAAAATTCGCCGAAGAGTATAAGGCTCTCCCGACACTCGCATTTACACATTTCCAGCCGGCCCAGCCTACCACGGTGGGTAAAAGGGCAACGCTCTGGATGAATGAATTCATGCTGGATCTTGAAGAACTCGATTTTGTCCTCGGCACGATGAAACTTCTGGGTTCCAAGGGAACAACCGGTACACAGGCAAGTTTTCTCGAACTGTTTGACGGTGATCATGAGAAGATAGACAGGATAGATCCGATGATAGCAAAGAAGATGGGATTTAAGGAATGTTATCCCGTGTCGGGTCAGACATATTCGAGAAAGGTGGATACAAGGGTAGCAAATGTGCTGGCAGGTATCGCTGCGAGTGCACACAAGTTTTCAAATGATATAAGGCTTCTGCAGCATCTTAAGGAGGTTGAGGAACCTTTCGAAAAGAACCAGATAGGTTCTTCCGCAATGGCATATAAACGCAATCCGATGAGAAGTGAGAGGATTGCTTCTCTGAGCCGTTATGTAATGATAGATGCACTTAATCCGGCGATCACTTCGGCAACACAGTGGTTTGAGAGAACGCTTGATGATTCGGCGAACAAGAGGCTGAGCATCCCTGAAGGTTTTCTTGCGATAGACGGAGTGCTCGATCTGTGCCTTAATGTTGTTGACGGACTGGTCGTAAATGACAAGGTGATAGATAAGCATTTAAGGAGCGAGCTTCCTTTCATGGCGACCGAAAACATAATGATGGATGCCGTTAAGGCCGGCGGTGACAGGCAGGAACTTCACGAGAAGATAAGGGAATTGTCCATGGAAGCTTCGAATAATGTAAAAAAAGAAGGCAGGGATAATAACCTTCTCGAACTGATAGCGGATGAACCGATGTTCAATATGTCTGCGGAGGAACTTAAGAAGAAGACCGATCCCATGAAGTATGTGGGGCGTGCACCTGAGCAGGTGGATGCATATCTTAAGAATGTGATAAAGCCGATGCTTGATGAGAATAAGTATGTACTCGGAATGCATGCGGATATAAATGTTTAGGGCATTACAATTTTTCAGGAGGTAGCAGGATGGTAAGGGCAATAGTAGGAGCTAACTGGGGTGATGAAGGCAAGGGCAAGATGACGGATATGCTTGCCCGGGATGCCGATATAGTAGTGCGTTTCCAGGGGGGTGCGAACGCAGGACATACGATAGTGAATAATTATGGCAAGTTTGCGCTTCATACACTTCCGTCGGGAGTGTTTTACGATCATATCACGAGTGTTATCGGTAACGGTGTTGCACTGAATATTCCGGTTCTGTTTAACGAGATAAACGATATTACTTCAAAGGGAATTCCCATGCCGAAACTCCTTATCTCCGACAGAGCGCAGATGGTAATGCCTTATCATATTGATTTTGATACATATGAGGAAGCAAGGCTTGCCGGAAAATCCTTCGGTTCCACAAAGTCGGGTATAGCGCCTTTTTATTCTGACAAATATGCAAAGATAGGCTTCCAGGTGAGCGAACTGTTTGATGATGAGCCCGTACTTCGTGAAAAGATAGCCAGAGTATGTACGATAAAGAATGTAATGCTCAGGGATCTGTATGATAAGCCTGAGATAGATGAGGATGAGCTGTACAACACCCTTATGGAATATAAGAAGATGGTAGAGCCTTATGTGGGCGATACATCCCTGTTTTTGTGGAATGCCATTCAGGAAGGTAAGAACATACTGCTCGAGGGGCAGCTGGGTTCCTTAAAAGATCCCGACCACGGTATCTATCCCATGGTTACTTCGTCCTCAACTCTGGCGGCATACGGAGCTATCGGAGCAGGTATACCTCCGTATGAGATAAAGCAGGTGATCACGGTTTGCAAGGCGTATTCTTCGGCTGTCGGAGCGGGTGCCTTCGTGTCCGAGATATTCGGAGATGAAGCAGACGAATTAAGAAACCGCGGCGGAGACGGGGGAGAGTACGGAGCTACTACCGGACGCCCCAGAAGAATGGGGTGGTTTGACTGTGTGGCTTCCAAGTACGGATGCCGCATCCAGGGTACTACGGATGTCGCTTTCACTGTGCTTGATGTGCTCGGATATCTTGATGAGATACCGGTATGCACTGGTTATGAGATAGACGGTAAGGTTACAACGGATTTTCCGACAACGGGACTTTTGGAGAAGGCCAGACCGGTGCTTGAAGTCCTGCCGGGATGGAAATGCAGTATCCGGGGGATCAGGAAATATGAAGAGCTTCCGGTGAACTGCCGGAATTATATAGAGTTTATCGAGAAGAAGATCGGCTTCCCGATAACGATGATAAGCAACGGTCCGTCAAGGGATGATATAATCTACAGATAATGTTGATAAATGCACTTAATGATATATGGACTGCCTTGAGAAGCTTCGACGAACAGGCTCTAACCTTTGCAAGCTGGGCAGTCCTTATATATGTTTTTGTCATAATAACAGTAAATATGGTAAAAAAGCTGCGTCACAGGGAGCATGACGGTGTGGTGAAGATGTTATGGAATGTCTTCAAGTTCGGATTGCTGTGCATTTATCTGTCATACCTTGTGTCGCTCACACTGTCTGGCAGGGAAGCGGGGAGCAGGACCAGCAAGATAAATCTTGAGATATTCGGAACATGGAGTAAGAGCGGTACGATGTCAAGACATGCCCTTGAAAACATCCTGCTGTTCATACCGTTTGGTATACTGGTCCCGCTTAAGAGCAACTTTTTCAAAAAGTGGTGGAATCTTATCCTTTCAGCATTCATTTCGAGCCTTTCGATAGAGCTTATGCAGCTCTTTACGGGCAGAGGATATTTTGAGACGGATGATATCCTGCTCAACACAGCGGGGGCAGTACTCGGATACATGGTTTTCTGGCTGGTACATAAGAGTTATATAGCGGTCAAGCACGAAACGAAGCTTCCGCTTGGCAGGCATGAGCAGCAGCTTAACAGGGTGACTTTGTTTGCGGTGCAGCTGCTGCCCGTGGTTCTCATAATAATGATGATATTCGGATTCGGCAGTGATGATGCCGACAGGTCGGCTGAACTTAGCAGGTTCATCACCGAGAAGATACTCTATATCATCAATAAACTGTTTAACTTAAAATGGACTGCCGAGAAGATACAAAAGGCTGTACCGGTTTATGAGGGAGTTGTCAGAAAGGGAGCCCATATAACCGAATTTGCGCTGCTTACATTCTTTACTTTTGTATTCTGGTACTGCAGGAAGATAAAAAACAGTCTGGCATTTATATTTACATTCTGTTTTACGGCAGTCATTGCCGTGCTTGACGAGATCAACCAGCTTCATGTCGACGGAAGGAGCGGTTCCTTTAAGGATGTGATAATAGACTGCCTGGGTTCGGCGATTATACTGTTTTTCATTTTGATAATGCTGTCACTTGCCAGGTTCTACCACTGGAGAAGGGGCGGCATGGATAAAAAGCGGAGGACAAATCTTAATGGATCAGAGTAAGATCAGGAATTTTTGCATCATAGCCCATATAGATCATGGTAAATCAACTCTTGCGGACCGTATAATCGAAAGCACGGGTCTTCTCACGAGCCGTGAGATGCAGGCGCAGGTCCTTGATAACATGGATCTTGAACGTGAGCGCGGGATAACGATAAAGTCCCAGGCGGTGCGTACCGTATATAAGGCAAAAAACGGCGAGGAGTACATATTTAACCTTATAGATACACCGGGACATGTGGATTTTAACTATGAGGTATCCAGGAGTCTTGCAGCATGCGACGGCGCGATACTTGTCGTTGATGCTGCACAGGGAATAGAGGCACAGACACTTGCCAATGTTTATCTGGCTCTTGACCATGATCTGGATGTGTTCCCGGTAATAAACAAGATCGACCTTCCGAGCGCTGATCCCGAACGTGTCGTAAACGAGATAGAGGACGTGATAGGAATAGAAGCGCAGGATGCACCGAGGATATCAGCCAAGAACGGCATCGGGATAGATGAGGTGCTTGAACAGGTAGTGAATAAGATCCCTGCACCGAAGGGGGACAGGAATAAGCCTCTCAAAGCACTTATCTTCGATTCCCTGTATGATTCGTACAAGGGAGCAATAGCCTTTGTGCGTCTGATGGACGGCTGTGTTAAGAAGGGTACTCCGATCAGGATGATGGCTACCGGAGCAACTGCCGAGGTTGTTGAGGTGGGATATTTCGGAGCCGGACAGTTCATACCGTGCGATGAGTTATCCGCGGGTATGGTAGGTTACATCACTGCCAGCATCAAAAATGTCAGGGATACGGCAGTCGGTGACACGATAACAAATGCGGAGAACCCATGTAAAGAAGCGCTCCCCGGTTACAAGAAGGTACTGTCCATGGTGTACTGCGGAATGTATCCCGCTGACGGTGCAAAGTATCCGGATCTTCGTGATGCGCTTGAAAAACTACAGCTCAATGACGCATCCCTTAATTACGAACCCGAGACATCCGTAGCTCTTGGGTTTGGTTTCAGGTGCGGTTTTCTGGGGCTCCTTCATCTCGAGGTCGTTCAGGAAAGGCTTGAGAGGGAGTATAACCTTGACCTTGTGACGACGGCACCGAGTGTAATTTATAAGGTGCACAAAACGGACGGAGAGGTGATAGACCTTACCAACCCGACCAATCTCCCCGATCCTTCCGAGATAGAATATATGGAAGAACCGATAGTGAGTGCCGAGATAATGGTCACCAAGGATTTTGTAGGACCGATAATGGAGCTGTGCCAGGAAAGACGCGGGAGGTATCTGAGCATGGAATACATGGAGGAAACACGTGCGCTCCTTAAGTACGAGCTTCCTCTTAATGAGATAATATATGATTTCTTTGATGCGCTGAAATCACGTTCACGCGGTTATGCTTCCTTCGATTATGAGATGAAGGGATATGAAAAGTCCGAGCTTGTGAAGCTTGATATCCTCATAAACAGGGAGGAAGTGGACGCATTGAGCTTCATAGTACATGCCGAGAGTGCATACGAACGCGGACGCAGGATGTGCGAGAGGCTTAAGGAGGAGATCCCGAGACATCTGTTCGAGATACCGATACAGGCTGCGATAGGAAGCAAGATAATCGCGCGTGAGACCGTCAAGGCTATGCGGAAGGATGTCCTCGCAAAATGTTACGGCGGCGATATAACGCGCAAGAAGAAACTGCTGGAGAAGCAGAAGGAAGGAAAGAAGCGTATGCGCCAGATCGGCAATGTCGAGATACCTCAGAAGGCATTCATGAGTGTGCTTAAGCTTGATGAGGATAAATAAACGTATTAATTTTGTAATATTGTAAGAATGACAGATATGATGGAGCGTGCTCAGGTTACTGCTGATGTTTATGATGAACAGGGAATTTGCGGAGCAGATATTTTCGGGTGTCGACCTTTCGGATATACAATGAGTGATCATTGCATTTTTGACATAAAGATGGAGAAAGCTTATGGATACAGGGAAAAAGGATCCTCTTGAGTGGGAGGAGATAGAGACCGAGCATATAGTGAGGGATGAGTGGATCGATATAAGGAGATCCAAGTTCAGGTTCCCGGACGGGAGCGAGTTTGAGCCGTTTTACAGTTACAGCCGCAGGGATTATGTTGTGATAGTCGCCTCCGATATTAACGGGGACTATCTTTGCGTCAGACAGTACCGCCAGGGGATAAGGGAAGTTACAACGGAATTCCCTGCGGGAGGCATAGAAAGAAAGGACGGCAGGGAGTACGGCAGCAGGGAAACGGCTGAGGACGCTTTTGAAGCCGCAAAGCGTGAACTGCTGGAAGAAACAGGATATGAATCGGACGAATGGACACATCTTCTTACCGTTCCGTCAAATGCTACCATAGCGGATAATTACGCATATCTGTTTGCGGCAAAAAACTGCCGTAAGGTAGCGGGGCAGGATCTGGATGACACGGAGTTCTTAAACGTGACAAAGCATACGGGCCAAGAGATCGGGGATATGATCGGGGAAGGAAAGTTCCAGCAGGCGATACATATTCTGGGGTGGCTGTTATCGCAGAGGATAAAATGAATAAGAAGGACAGATCATTGGGGATATATGTACATATCCCCTTTTGCGTTAAAAAATGTGATTATTGTGACTTCCTGTCAATGCCTGCGGGAGAATCCGAGAAAACGGATTATGTACGCGCTCTTATAAAAGAGATCGAAGAATGCTGGGAGAAGTACGGGTGCACCGGCACGGAGTTCAAGGTTGAGACAGTGTATATCGGGGGCGGGACACCAAGCTGCATCAATCCCGCTCATATAGAGAGGATACTCGGATGCATAGACAAAGAATTCGAACATGCGGATAGAGAAAAGACCGAGATAACCATAGAGGTGAACCCGGGAACGGTAACGGACGGCATGCTCAAGACATACAGGGAGCTTGGGATCAACCGTTTGAGTACAGGATTACAGTCTGCAAATGAGAATGAACTGAAGGCATTGGGGCGGATACACAGCCTTGATGATTTCCTAAGGACATATTATGCCGCGAGAGAGGCCGGCTTTTCAAACATAAATGTGGACCTGATGACAGCGATCCCAGGACAGACAGAGAAGTCACTGGCCCATACGATCGGTCTGGTCACGGATCTTTTACCGGAACATGTTTCGGCATACAGCCTGATAATAGAAGAGGGGACACCTTTTTACGAACGGTACGGGACAGAGGAGAAAAGGCCGTTTGACGGGGATGAGGAGCGGGATCTGTATCATATGACGGTCAGACTTTTGGAAGAGAGCGGATATGAAAGATATGAAATATCCAATTTTGCGCGGGACGGTTTTTGGAGCAGACACAACACGGCATACTGGACACGGAGGGATTATTTCGGATTCGGTCTTGGGGCATCATCGCTTATCGGGAATGTCAGATACAGGAATACAAGGGATTTTGAAAGTTATGTAAATCGACCGGCCTCTCCGGATATTTTTGATGAAAACATAATCCTGAGCAGGGATGACTGTATGGATGAATTCATGTTTCTGGGCCTGAGGATGAGCAGGGGTGTCTCGAAGGCCGGTTTTGAAAGTGAATTCGGGATAAAGCCGGAAGCTGTATATGGCCGGGAGATAGATAAGTTCAAAAATGAAGGATTGCTGCGGGAAGAAGGGGGGTATCTGAGTCCGACGGACAGAGGGACAGACTACGGGAACTATGTGTTCGCCGGATTTTTGCGATGATCAGTGAATTATTCGGAAAATTATGAAAATGAAGTGATATTATCTTAAAAGGTTGTTGCAGAATGGATATTTGTGTATAATTATTCTGTATATTCATTGCCTTTTATGCATGATGAATGCTGTGTAAAGCAGACTATGAAAAAACCGTCATAAGGAATCCGCCGCAAGTGGTATCCCCTTATGACATATTACGGGGTATTCCAATGAATAAGAACAAAGATGATCTGTTCCGGAGTGTTATAGACCTTAATGATATTATAGCCTTTGAGTATGATTATGCTAAGGATGAGATAAGATTTTCGGATAACATAGACCGATATATTCCCGCACTGCACACAATTTCGGATTTTACCGGGAATCTGACGGGCAGAGGCAAGATACATACGGATGATGCGAAGAAAGCGATATCATTTTTCACGTTACATCCCGAAGAGGGCAAGGTGAAGATGGAATATGTTCGCTTTCTTGATTTTTCAGGAGAATTTTTCTGGTATCAGCTAAAAGGCCGTATCAGGAGAACCGATAAGGGTGACGTACTGTACGGTACCATGACATATATTGATGATGAATCCAAGAATAACAGCGAAGAACTCGAGATAAACAGAGACAACCTGACTCATGTATATAACAGAGAGCCTTTCATGAGGCTTACTGATGAATATATGGGAACAATGAATGAAGAAGCCATTCCGAATCTTATGATGGTGGATGTTGACGATTTCGATGACTGGGAGGACATGAACAGCCAGATAAGCGCAGAAGGTGTTCTTGTAGAGATTGCGAGGATACTTAAGCGTGCATTCAGGGGATCGGATCTGGTCGGAAGAGTCGGAACAGACAGGTTCGTTGTGTTTATGAAGGGGATCCGGAATACCGGCATACTTGAGGAGAGAGCGGCTTATGTGTGCCAGACGGTGAGGGATGTTTGGAAGGAACTTGGCGCGGTGGTCACGGTTTCGGTCGGCATAACGATAATGAACCGTTCACATGCATCGGCCGAGGCTCTGTTTGACAGAGCACTCAAGGCACTTGATGATGCCAAGAGGACAGGCAAGGATACATATGTTTTCTATGACGAAAACATGGAGAAGATCGAGAAGAACGCAAATCCGCTTCTTTCCACAAAAGAGATGGAACTTGTTTCGAACATTCTCGATCCCATGTGCAGCTGGGCTTATGCCGTTGATGAGAACTATCAGATACTGTACCGGAATGCCATGCTGAGCGAAAGACAGGGTGATGAGGCAGGCGGGCTGTGCTATGTACAGAACAAGGGATATTCGGAACCGTGTCCGGACTGTCCGATAAAGAGCATGGGCGGGGAATTATCGTCTTATGATTCGGAGATATATTCGACGATGATGAGAAGTACGGTTCAGTCGAGGACGACGAGGATCAGTTTAAGGAACGGCAGGAACATATATCTTATAGCATCTGTTAATGAGAATATCAGAAAGCAGGAAGAGGAGATAAGCGAGAGCATGGACAGGGTGCAGAAGGCGCTTATTTCCATGCAGGACATCATATGGGACGTTGATCTTGCAAGAAACAGCTGTATAAGGATAAAGGAAGAAAACATAAAGAGCGTAATGGATAAGCGTATCAAGAATTATCAGATGCTCAGGGAGTATTTTTCCGGGAATGTTGTCTGCGCGGAAGACAGGGGTGCTTTCAATGAAGTGACAGATCCCAAATATCTTAAGCAGGCGAGGCATCTGGGTACAGCCATGCAGTGCAGGGACGTAAGGCTTCTTAACATAGAAGGTGAATACGAGTGGTACAATCTTTATTCGGTGATGCGGGATGAGGAAAAGGGTAAGGTACTTATCATCTTCCTTAACGTAAATGAGTATATCAGACACAGGCTTGAGAACATAGAGACAAAGGTAAAGTATGAGATCATGAAGCAGAAGAGCGACATTTTGAAGGAAATGGCGCTAAGTAACGAGAGACACGAAAACGTCAATGAAATGACGGGGATACTCGTATATGAATATTATGTGGCTGACAGGTCATATTACATATGTCCTATGTTTGACGAGATATTCGATATCGATAAGAAGAATCTGAAGGATGCGTGGTCGGTCGCGAACATGCTGAGGCCTTATGAAGATGATGCCGACAAATACAGGGAATATATCGCACAGATCATGAAGTCCGGAAAGACACAGAAAACAACGGTTCGGCTGTATAATAAAAACAACGTCCCGATCTGGTACACGATCATTATCCAGCCGCTTCACGGGCTTAACAACAAGCCGGTAAGATATCTTGCCACATTACAGAATGTCGATGCCGAGATGCGCATCAAGACGGAAATGGAATACAGGGCTGATTATGATTCGCTCACGGATCTGTACAATGCGGATGCATTTTACAGGAATGTTGAAGATTATGTACATCTTAACGGGAACGTAAAGTTAGCGATAATCGCGATCGATATTGACAAGTTCAGGGTGATAAATGACAGGTATGGCATAGATGTCGGTAACAGATGCCTTGCTTTTCTCGGCAGGCTGTTGAAGGAAAAACTTCCGCGTGAGCTTCCGTCCTGCAGATATCAGGCCGATATGTTCAGCGTGCTGTTTAAATACGAAAGTGAGAATGATATACTTGCGTTCATGACATCGTTGAGCGAGAGCATGAGGAATGCCGACACCCTGCCTTCGCCGGTAGGGCTTGTGTACGGTATATACAAGATAGTCGATAATGATATCCCGGCAAGGCTTATGTGTGACAGGGCGAGAGCTGCAAAGAAGCAGATAAAAGGAAGCGCTCTCAGTAATTATGCGGTTTATGATGATATAATCAGACTTAAGATGCGGGAGCAGACAGAGATAGAGAATGAGATGGAGCAGGCTCTGAAGAACAGGGAGTTTGTGATGTACCTGCAGCCGCAGATCGATATAAAGACAGGCAGGATATGCGGGGCCGAAGCTTTGGTAAGATGGAAGCATCCCGTAAAGGGTATACTCGTTCCCGCCAATTTCCTTTCGCTGTTTGAGGATAACGGATTTATAACAAGGCTTGATCTGTTCATGTGGGAGGAAGCCTGCAGATATATTGCGGATCTGCAGAAGCGCGATATTATGCTTCCCATATCGGTGAATGTGTCGAGGCGTCACATCGGAGAGACAGATATAGTGGAAATGCTTACCGGGATGGTGAAGAAATACGGCTTTAATAACAGGTATCTTGAGATCGAGATAACCGAGAACCTTTTCCTTCAGGATGTGACGGAACTGTTCGAAGACATGGGTGAGCTTAAGAACAGGGGTTTCCGTATACTGATGGATGATTTCGGGTCCGGATATTCATCGCTAAATATGCTGCGAAAAGCGCCGATAGATACAATGAAGATAGACAGATTCTTTTTGGACGAGATAATGTCTACCGAGAGGGGAAAGATAATAGTTGAATCCTCGGTCAGAATGGCCAAGATGATAGGCCTTGACGTTATAGCAGAGGGTGTGGAAACAAAGGAACAGCTTGAATTCTTAAGATCGATCGACTGTGACATCGCACAGGGATATTACTATTCAAGGCCGATACCGGTCGATGAGTTTGAGGAGTTCCTTAAGGAATATCTGTAAGAGGGGGGAGACTAAGGGAATGAAGTTTGTCAAGAGGGAAGACATTAAGGACGGGATGAGGCTTGCCAAGCCCATCTACAATAAAAAAGGAGTCCTTCTGTATGAGAGGGATTCCAAACTTACAAGGCAGAGCATAGAATCGGTCCGCAATTTCGGGCTTATAGGTGTATATGTACTGGAACCGGCCGAACCGCTTCCGCCTATGACGGAGGAAGATATCGAGATAGAAAAATTCCAGATCATTTCGGAGTTTACTCTCATGGATGAGCTTATGAACATGAACAAAACCGGGAAAAGCCCCAGGATACGCTATCTGGCAGAAAGTTATATCACGCAGTTCTCGCGTTATTCACATCCTGTCAATTTTGTCCAGAACTTAAGGGGAGCGGAGGATTATGTATTCAAACATTCATCGAATGTGGCGATCCTCTGTACTCTTATATGCAGCCGTCTGGGACTGCGTTATGAGGAGAAAACGGATACCATACTTGCGGCTCTCGTGCATGATGTGGGTAAGCTTAACATTCCTTCCGATATCATCAAAAAGGAAGAACTCGATGAAGAGGATATCGCCCAGATGAAGGCGTGCGAGCTGAACGGTCAGAATATCATTGATAAAGCGTTTACGGCGACACCTGCCATCAGGCGTACCATGATACAGGCATACAGGCATATGGAAGCTTTTGACACTGGCAGTGAAAAAGACGGCGCCAAGATGGTAAAGAGTGCCAAGATACTGGTTGTTGCCAACATGTTCGACGATCTGACCGCGATGAGTGCCCATAAGGAGCCGATGAGTTATATAAGTGCGCTCAAGTTTCTTATGTCGAATCCGGAATGGTTTGATCCGGAAATAGTAAAGGGACTGATAAAGAGCGTCAGTTTCCTGGGCGAAGGGACCAGTGTTGAGCTCTCAAACGGAGAGAAGGCTCTTGTTCTCGCTGATAACCCGGACAATCTGTTAAAGCCGATGGTTCTTGTTTTTTCCACAAACACAATAATAGATCTTGCAAGATCAACGATATATGAGGGCCTTGAAGTGGTTGATACCATGAAGACGCTGGATGAAAGATATGTCATGGATTCCGATGCGATCAGAAAATTAAAGAGCGGAACGTAGGATGTGTTCGTTCCGCTTTACATTTTAATAGTTTTGTATTATATTTTATTTGCACATTTTTACATGGAACGGCCCGGGGCATCATGCCGGGTTATGTCTTTTTGATTTCCTGTTTGGACAATTAAATACGGAGGTAATATGTTTAGCAGTGTATTGTCTTTTGGCATACACGGGATAGAAGGCTTCTGCGTTAACGTGGAGGCTGATATTTCCGACGGTATGCCCATGTTTGAATTGGTCGGATATCTGTCCGGCGAAGTCAGGGAGGCAAGGGAAAGGGTCAGGACTGCACTAAGGAATTCGGGATACAGCTTTCCGGTAAAGCGTATAACCCTTAATCTGTCACCCGGAAATGTCAGGAAACACGGAACCGGATACGATCTTCCGATGGCGGTTGCCCTTCTTGCGGCAATGGGTGAGATAGAGCCCTGCGGACTTGACGACACCCTTATAATAGGTGAGTTGACGCTCAACGGGGGTGTGAGCGGTATAAACGGTGTGCTGCCCATGGTGATGAAGGCGCGCGGAATGGGGATCAGGAGATGTATAGTTCCTATGATAAATGCGGCAGAAGGCGCCATGGTCGATGATATTGAGATCATAGGGGTGGGGACGCTTAAGGAGACGGCGGATTACCTTAACGGCAGGATGCGGATCGAACCGTATTCCATGGAGAGTTCCGATGCTTCGGAAAATGATGAGGCAGCAGGCTGTGACCTTAAATATGTAAAGGGTCAGCTCATGGCAAGGAGAGGTCTGGAAATAGCGGCATCGGGAATGCATAACATTCTTATGGTGGGAGCGCCGGGGGCAGGAAAGTCGATGCTCGCAAAATGCATACCGACAATCCTTCCCTCTCTTTCAAAAGAGGAAGCGCTTGAGGTGTCGAGTATATACTCTGTGGCGGGTCTCCTTAAAAACAGGAAGGGACTGATCAGGGAAAGACCGTTTGTCAGTCCTCATCATACGGTTACGGATATTGCGATGACGGGTGGCGGTACATATCCGAGACCGGGGAACATATCACTTGCGCACAGGGGTGTACTGTTTCTTGATGAGATGGCGGAATTTTCAAGATATACGCTTGAAGTGCTGCGCCAGCCGCTTGAAGACAGGAGCATCACAGTGGCAAGGAATCACGGAACTTACGTGTATCCGGCCGATTTTATGCTTGTGGGGGCGATGAACCCGTGTCCCTGCGGAGCGTATCCGGATCTGTCAAAATGTACATGCACGGAACCGGCAAGGAGGAGATATTTAAACAGGTTGAGCCGGCCGATGCTCGACCGCATGGATATATGCGTGGATGTCGAGAAGATCGAGTATAGTGAACTGCTGAGCCGGGAGCAGGCGGAATCATCCGAAAGCGTAAGAAAGCGTGTGATAAATGCGCAACTGTCGCAGAAGGAAAGATTTAAAGGCCGGAGGATACTGTTTAATTCGCAGATGGGGCAGGATGAGATCAACAGATTCTGCAGACTGTCCGGTGCGATAAATGACTGGTTTGCGGAAGCCTTAAAAAAACTTGATATATCGGCAAGATCTTATACAAGGATATTAAGGGTCGCCAGAACGGTAGCGGATTTGGACGGAAAGGGCGAGATCGGCAGGGAACACCTGGCAGAAGCCATACAGCTCAATAATTCTTATATTTTGAATTAGAACGGAGAAGGATATGAACAATGAAGATATAAAATACGATTACTGGTGGGCGGGAATGCCCGGAAGTTTTCATGCGGGTATCAGACAGATAGCGGATGCCGCGGGTTCCGCAAGGCGTCTGTATGAAATGGATAAGGATGAACTGACCGGGATCAGGGGGATAAGCGAGAAATATGCAGAGGATATAATAAGAAAAAGAAGGGAATGGGATCTTGATGCCGAATACGAAAAGTTGCAAAGATCCGGGATCCGCTTTATCCCATGGTACGATCCAAATTACCCGGCAAGGCTGAGTAATATCGCAGGAGCTCCTTTTGCCATATTTGCGTATGGGGATATTCCCGAAGACGACAGATTGAGCGTAGCCATAGTAGGAGCGAGAAACTGTTCGGAATACGGCAGGATGACGGCAGAAAAGTTCGGAAGCGAACTTGCCGAGATGGGAGTGCAGATAATAAGCGGTATGGCATATGGCATAGACGGTTTCGGGCAGGCTGCGGCACTTGATGCGGGAGGCAGATCTTTTGCCGTGCTGGGATGCGGGGTGAACATATGCTATCCCTCGACGAACAGGAGACTGTATGAGAGACTTAGGAAAAACGGGGGCATAATATCCGAATACGGTATGTATACTCAGCCTCAGCCCGGACTCTTTCCGCCGAGGAACCGTATAATAAGCGCGCTTTCGGATGCTGTCCTTGTCGTGGAGGCAAGGGAAAAGAGCGGGACCATGATAACCGTAGATATGGCTTTGGAACAGGGAAGGGATGTTGCGGTAGTTCCGGGAAGGATCGGTGATCCGCTCAGTACGGGCTGTATCAGGCTGTGGAAGCAGGGGGCTGTGCCCGTGACGGATGCAGAAGATATCATGTGTCTTCTGGATGAGGATCACAATAATGCGGGGAAGCGGAAAAAGACTGAAAAAATAAAACTCCCGGACACGGAAGCCAGGGTATATAAGGTGCTGGGGCCTTATGCCATGAGCATATCCGATATAGCGGACAAAGCAAAACTTCCCGTCAGGCAGGCAGTGTGTGTATTAGTTGAACTGTGTATAAAAGGCCTTGCGAAAGAGAACGGCAGCGGTCATTACGTGAGGATCAGGGATTGTGAGATGATATGATTTAGTCCTTGAAAATGGATTATTTTTATGATATGGTAGGGCTTGTTGTGAGTGGATAAGCCTGTTTTCGGGCTTTGAACAGATATTGACATATCATACGGAGATGAATATGAGTAAGAATCTTGTGATAGTGGAGTCTCCCGCCAAGGTGAAGACGATTAAGAAATTTCTCGGCTCCAATTATGAGGTGATGGCCAGCAACGGGCATGTGAGAGACCTGCCCAAGAGCAGTCTCGGAGTCGATACGGAGCATGATTTTGAACCCAAATACATAACAATAAGGGGAAAAGGAGACTTGGTGGCATCCCTGAAAAAGGAAGTCAAAAAGGCTGATAAGATATATCTTGCGACTGACCCTGACCGTGAAGGAGAAGCGATATCCTGGCATCTGTATTATGCGCTTAAGCTTGAAGGCAAGAAGGTATACAGGATCACATTCAATGAGATCACAAAGGGTGCGGTAAAGGAATCCATAAAGAATGCGCGGGACATAGATATGAACCTGGTGAATGCCCAGCAGGCAAGAAGGATTCTGGACAGGATGGTGGGATACAGGATCTCGCCATTGCTGTGGGCCAAGGTTAAACGCGGGCTCAGCGCAGGCAGGGTACAGTCGGTAGCACTCAGGATGATATGTGAACGTGAAGCGGAGATAGATGCTTTTATCCCGAGAGAATACTGGACACTGGATGCAATGCTGTTATCGGGCAAGGATAAGAAACCGATAAAAGCCCATTACAACGGTGGTGAAGATAAGTCCGATGAGATAGGCTCCAAGGAAGTCCTTGACGCCGTGATAAAAGATATAAAGAATGCCGATTTTTGCGTTAAGGATGTAAAGAAGGGCGAAAGGGTAAGAAAACAGCCGCTTCCGTTCATTACTTCAACGCTTCAGCAGGAGGCGAGCAAGGTCCTTAATTTTTCCACCCAGAAGACCATGCGTATAGCGCAGCAGCTGTATGAAGGTATTGATATAAAGGGTGAGGGTACCGTCGGTATCATAACATATCTGCGTACCGATTCGACGCGTGTTGCCGCTGAAGCGTGTACCATGGCGGAGGCATATATAAAGGACAGTTACGGCGACAGGTATGTCGGTACAAACAATGAACGTAAGAAGGAAGGCAAGAAGATACAGGATGCACACGAAGCCATAAGGCCTACCGATATAAACAGGACTCCCGAGCGACTGAAGGGCTCTCTGTCCAGGGATCAGTTAAGGCTGTATACGCTGATCTGGAAGCGCTTTGCTGCCGCAATGATGTCTCCGGCGGTATATGAAACGACTTCGGTTAAGATAGAGGCGGCAGGACATAAGTTTGTATCTTCCGCATCCAGACTTGCTTTTGACGGCTTTATGCGTGTATACAGTACGGAAGAAGACAAGGATGAGAATGCCGGAACGCTGCCTTCCGACATAACGAAGAATTCAAAACTTAAATTGTCGGATATTGATGAAAAACAGCATTTTACGCAGCCGCCGGCTCATTTTACCGAGGCTTCGCTTGTTAAGGCAATGGAGGAACTCGGGATCGGACGTCCCAGCACATATGCGCCCACGATAACAACGATCCTTGCGAGAAGATACGTGACCAAGGAAGGTAAGAACCTCTATGTCACCGAACTCGGTGAAGTGGTGAACCAGATGATGGTCGAGGCTTTTCCGGGGATAGTCGATAAGGATTTTACGGCCAATCTTGAAATGCTCCTTGATAATGTGGAGGAGGGAACGGTCGACTGGAAGACGATAATAAGGAATTTCTATCCCGATCTCGATGAGGCGGTAAAAGCTGCCGAGAAGGAACTTGAGAAGGTAAATATCGCGGATGAGGTTACGGATGAGGTATGTGAACTCTGCGGAAGGAACATGGTCTTAAAATACGGGCCTCACGGCAAGTTCCTTGCGTGCCCGGGCTTCCCCGAGTGTAAGAATACCAAGCCGTATCTTGAAAAGATAGGCATCAAATGCCCGAAGTGCGGTAAGGATATCGTGGTGCGCAAGACCAAGAAGGGCAGAAGATTCTACGGCTGCGAGAGCGGTGTTGACTGTGAGTTCATGTCATGGCAGAAGCCGGTTGATGTGCCTTGTGAAAAATGCGGAGGACTCATGGTGGAGAAGGGTGCAAAGCTTCAATGCATCAACCCGGAATGCGGCAATGTTGTTGACAAACCATCTGTTAATAAGAAGGAACAGCAGACAAAGATGGATTAAAATGTGAGTATTAAATCTGAATTGTTAGATAATTAACAAAAAAATATAAAATATTCAACAAACAGGCGCGATGATCATTGATTATTGCGCCTGTTTATGATATGATTATCATGATGCGAAATTGTTTGTACAAATCAAAATAGTCTGAAAGATTTCCGGAGGTAGAAGATGAGCAGTGTACAACTACTTGATAAGACAAGGATGATACAAAAACTGCTGCATAATAACAGTTCAAGCAAGGTTGTGTTCAACGATATATGTGATGTCCTCAAGGATATCCTCGAATCGAATGTTCTTGTGATAAGCAGGAAGGGTAAGATCCTTGGTACCGGTGCAAGGGATGACATAGGGGAGATAGAAGGCCTTCTTAAGTACGAGGTCGGAAGCATCATAGATCATATGTTAAACGAGAGGCTTCTCGGTGTTTTGTCGACCAAAGAGGATGTTAATCTCGAAACTCTCGGTTTTGAAGTATCGGAGAGCAATAAATATCAGGCTATTGTCACTCCTATCGATATCGCGGGCGAGAGGCTCGGAACTTTATTCATATATAAGGTTAAGGAACACTATACAATTGACGATATAATATTGTGTGAGTATGGTTCTACTGTTGTCGGTCTTGAAATGCTGCGCGCGGTCAACGAGGAGAGTGCTGAGGAGAACAGGAAGTTACAGGTAGTCAAATCGGCTATCGGCACATTGTCTTTCTCGGAGATGGAAGCCATAATACACATTTTCGATGAACTCGACGGAAATGAAGGGATACTTGTAGCCAGTAAGATAGCAGACCGCGTAGGTATAACGCGTTCGGTCATCGTAAATGCTCTCAGAAAGTTCGAAAGCGCCGGAGTCATCGAATCAAGATCGTCGGGGATGAAGGGCACATATATAAAGGTACTCAATCCTGTGATCTTTGATGAGATCGAAGAATTAAAAAAGAAGAAATAAAACCTTATAAAAGGAATTGTGAGGATTATCAAACGGATTTGCGCATTCTGCAAATCCGTTTTGTGTTTTTTGCCGGCACATACCACAATATAATGTATTTTTTTTAAATAGACCTTGTGTTTTTGACAGATTTAATTATAATAAAGGAAGGGTAGGTGAGTTTAAATGATTAATACGGGAGTTTTTAACTACGTCAACGTGCTTGATAAAGCGGCTGATGCGGCGTGGATGCGCAATGATGCCATATCCAATAACATTGCCAACGTTGATACTCCGAATTACAAGAGGCAGGATGTGTCTTTTGAAACGGAGTTAAGACACGCCCTCAGATCCAGTAAATATGTCAGTCTCGATGCCAAAGTGGAGGCTATCAATTCGGGACGGCTGTCACACATTGAACCCCGTACATATTTAGATCATACAGGATTCTCATACAGGCTGGACGGCAATAATGTCGATATCGATACCGAAAACGTCGAACTGGCCTCCAATGAGATCAAATATAATGCGCTCGTTCAGAGCATAGACCAGGAATTTAAGAACATTAAGTCCGTTATTAAGTAGAAGGAGGGCAGAGCATGAGTATTTTCAAGTCATTTGGTGTAAACGCCTCCGGTATGACGGCTGAACGCTACAGGATGGATATCATATCCCAGAACGTAGCGAATGCCAATACGACGAGGACCGAGGATGGTACGCCGTATAAGAGAAAGATAGTTACTTTTACGGAGAAAACCCTGGATCCGACAAGGTTCGGGACTATTTTTGCAAAGAGCAGGGGAATGGATGTCGGCGACGGAGTCAAGGTGAGCCGTGTGTTTGAAGATGAGCAGTCCGAGATGAAGAGGGTATATGACCCGGCGCATCCGGATGCCGATGAGGATGGATATGTATGGTATCCGAACGTGGATATCGTAACGGAAATGACCAATATGATAGATGCGACGAGGGCTTATGAAGCCAATGCAACAGCTTTCACGGCCAGCAAGTCCATGGCGATGAAGGGACTTAACATAGGCCAGAGCTGATAAGCGGGAGGATAACGGGATATGGATATTTCTTCATTATACAATATCAACTCAAATGCCATTTCGGCGGCTGCGGCCAAGGCTTCTACCAAGCCGCAGGAGAGTGATGAGAGTTTTGCGTCGCTCTTTCAGAGTGCACTCGGAAATCTGGGTGAGACAAATGCTCTGTTAAACAAACAGGAGGAGGAAGAGGTCAAGTTCGCACTCGGCATCACGGAGAATACGCACGATCTCAGCATTGCTGCGGCCAAGGCTTCCACAGCTTTGAGCTACACGGTCGCGCTGAGGGATAAGTTCATCGAAGCGTACAAGGAGATCATGCAGATACAGATTTAATTTGTTTTCATGAAACGGAGTAGGTTATGCTGGACAGATTAAGGGAGATCCCGCGGAAGATCTTGGAGTGGTGGAATAAGTTCACCACAAAACAGAAGACGATAATCATCAGTGTGGCGGCCGGCGTAGTAGTTGCGCTGGCTATTCTTGCAACTATACTGACCAGACCGCAGTATGAGGTGCTGATAACCTGCGAGTCCACCAAGGAGGCGTCGGAGATCATCAGTCTTCTGGAAGGAGACGGTATTCCGTACGTGGTAACGGATGACGGTCTTGTCATATCCGTGCTCAAGGAAAACGTTGCTTCGGCCACTCTCCTTTTGGGTGCCAACAGCATACCTGCGGACAGCTACAGCATAGACAATGCGCTGGATGGCGGTTTTTCCGCAACGGAATCCGACAAGCAGAAGAGATATAAGCTGTACCAGGAAGAACATCTTGAGGATATAATGGAGGCCCAGGCGGCGGTAAATAAGGCTTATGTCACACTGAGTATCCCGCAGAACGACGGAACTCTCCTTTCGAAAGAAGAGGAGGCATACGCCAGCGTAATGCTCGATCTTAACGGTGAGCTCGGCGCCGGCATAGCGGACAATTTTGCCAAGAATATCGCTACTGCACTCGGCAATAAAACGACCGACAATATAACGATCATAGATTCAAACGGGAATCTACTGTTCTCGGGAGCGGATGCCGCTGCCGACGGCTCGGGAACCATTAATACATCCAACCAGATAGCATTAAAATCCGAGGCCGAACGTCTTGTAAAGCAGGAAGTAACACAGGTTCTGCTAGGTTCGAACCTGTACGAGGACGTCAAGGTAGCGACCAATCTCATATTTGATTTTTCCACTTTGAATGAAACCGAACATACATATACACAGGCGGATGAGAACGGTACCAACGTGCTTTCGCACGAGAATACATACGAAGCTGAGGGTACGGGCGGAACAGGCGGAGTACCCGGAACGGATACAAACAACGAAGAGACCACTTATGTAATGGAAAACGGAGGCAACTCCAATTACAGCGTGGCCGAAGAATCCAGGGATTATCTGCCTTCCGAGAAGATAACAGACCGCACCACGCCCGGCGGAGCCATCAGGTATGATGAATCCTCGATCGCGATCACGGCTTCACATTATGTAATCTATAAGGAGAGCGAGCTTAAACAGCAGGGTGCTCTTGACGGCATAACCTTTGAGGAATTTGTTGCCGGAAACAGCGATATGGTCAAGAAGGATGTGGATGAGGAGATGATAGCTCTTGTGTCCAGGGCTACAGGAATACCCGAATCCAATGTATCGATCATCGCCTATGATGTTCCGATATTCCAGGCTGATGAGAACGGTGCGATGAGTGCATCCGATATAGCCCAGATAGCTCTCATCGTGATAATACTTGCATTGCTCGCCGTGGTTGTATTCTCAAGCCTGAGGAGAGAGAAGCCCGCAGTGGAGCAGGAAGAGGAGCTGTCGGTAGAGGATATGCTCCAGACAACGCAGGAACAGCAGCCTGCTCTTGAAGAGATAGAACTTGAGAACAAATCGGAAGTAAGGATAGCGGTAGAGAAATTCGTTGATGACAATCCGGATGCCGCGGCAGCATTGCTGAGGAATTGGCTTAACGAAGATTGGGGGTAAATATGGCGCACAATGACAATGAACTGTCGGGAGTGCAGAAGGGCGCGATATTGCTTATAACACTCGGACCCGAGCGATCGGCTACGATATTCAAACATCTAAAAGAAGAAGAGATAGAGGATCTTACACTTGAGATAGCCAACACGCGAAGTGTTACGCCTCAGGTAAAGGAACAGGTAATGGAGGAGTTCTACCAGGTATGCCTTGCGCAGCAGTATATTGCCGAAGGCGGTATCGGTTATGCGAAGGAACTTCTGGAGAAGGCGCTCGGCGAAGAGCAGGCCATGAATGTTATCGGCAAGCTTACGGCATCGCTGCAGGTTAAGCCGTTTGAATTTGTCAGGAAAACAGAGGCATCACAGCTTCTTAACTTCATACAGGATGAACATCCTCAGACCATTGCTCTTATTTTATCTTATCTGAGCGCATCGCAGGCGGCGATGATAGTTTCGGCTCTTCCGCCGGACAGGCAGGCGGATGTTGCAAAGCGTATAGCTTTAATGGACAGGACATCGCCCGATGTTGTCAAAGAGGTTGAACGTATATTGGAAACAAAGCTGTCATCACTCGTGAATCAGGATTATACGGTTATCGGCGGTGTCGATTCGGTTGTTGAGATCCTCAATACGGTCGACCGCAGTACAGAGAAGCACATCATGGAGACTCTTGAGATCGATGAGCCCGAACTTGCGGATGAAATACGTAAGAAGATGTTCGTATTCGAAGATATCCTGCTTCTTGATGACAGATCCATACAGAGAGTGCTCAGGGATGTTGATAACGGCGATCTGGCAGTGGCACTTAAGAGCGCCAATGAAGAAGTACAGAATGCGATCTTTAACAACCTGTCAAAGCGTCTGGCCGTAATGATAAAGGAAGACATGGAATTCATGGGGCCCGTCAGGATGAAGGACGTAGAGGAAGCGCAGCAGAAGATAGTAAATGTTATAAGGCGGCTTGAGGATTCGGCAGAGATCGTGATCTCCAGAGGCGGAGGTGATGAGATAGTTGTCTAATCTTCTTAAGTCAGGATATGTCATAAAGAAGGAAGATGCGAGAGTCATAGACTCAAACGAGCTGATAGCTTCCAGGCTGCAGAGCTTAAGCGAGATGATGGAACGGGAGGATGAGCCGGAGTATGATGATGACGGTTCGGACGGTTTCACCGAAGGGCTTAACGCACAGCAGCTTGAAATGCTGCTTGAGGATAATCCGCAGGGTGCGGAAGGCGATGACGGGCTTGAGAATGATGAAGGCAATGTCATCCATGCGGATCCGGGAGCAATGCTTGAAGATGCCAGACAGGAAGCCGAGGAATTGCTTGAAAATGCAAGATCCGAGGCACAGGGGATCATAGATGAGGCCAATTCCGAAGCGGAATCAATAAGAGCTTCATTTAAGGAACAGGGCTATTCGGAAGGCTATGAGCAGGGGCATTCGGAAGGCCTTAAGGTGATCGATGAAAAGGTAAGGGAGCTCGAGGAGAAAGAGGCCGGTCTGATGGCCGAATATGACAAGAAGCTCGAGGAGATGGAACCTGTTCTGGTTGACGCGATAACGGATATATTTGAACATATTTTCCATGTATCCCTGTCATCAAACAGGGAGATAATGTTAAACCTCCTGCACGACACGGTGCGTAATGTTGAAGGAGGGAAGAACTTCATCGTGCATGTGTCCAAGGATGATTTTGAATATATAAACGACAGAAAGGATCAGCTTACCGAGGGACTCGGGAGCACCGATACGATAGAGGTCATAGAAGATCTTACGCTGCGTCAGTCGGAGTGCTTTGTGGAGGCCGAAGGCGGTATTTATGACTGCGGCATAGGCACGGAGCTTGAACTTCTCAAGAAGGAACTTATGCTTCTCGCTTATCAGAAGAGCTGATCCCGGAGGAGACAGCCGGGTGAATATTACCAAATATCAGAAACTGAAGGAGAAAACCTTTTACAAAAGGCTTGGCAAGGTTGTAAACGTTGTCGGTCTTACCATAGAATCCCTGGGCCCCGATGCGAGCCTCAACGATCTGTGCAGGATAAGCATAGATGAGGAGGACGACAAATACGTGCTCGCCGAGGTGGTTGGTTTCAGGGATAACAGAACACTTCTTATGCCCTGCGACAGTACTGAAGGAATAGGTTTTGGATGTATTGTCGAGAATCTGGGGTATCCGCTTTCCGTGAGCGTGGGCGATGAGATGCTCGGGCAGTGCCTTGACGGCCTGGGACGTCCCACCGACGGATCCACTATCAAAACCGCAATCAGTTATCCGGTAGAAGCCATGCCGCCCGATCCGATGGACAGGATAATAATCGATACGCCCCTGCCTCTCGGAGTTAAGGCTGTGGATGGGATAATGACCATAGGCAAGGGCCAGAGAATAGGTATATTTGCAGGCTCCGGAGTCGGTAAGAGTACCCTGCTCGGCATGTTCGCGCGAAATACCAAGGCGGATATAAACGTGATCGCGCTTATCGGAGAGCGTGGCCGTGAGGTAAGGGAGTTCATAGAACGCGATATGGGAAAGGAAGGAATGCGGCGCTCGATAGTTGTTGTCGCAACCTCGGATAAGCCTGCCCTTATGCGTAAGAAGGCTGCGCTTACCGCCACGGCGATAGCGGAGTATTTCAGGGATCAGGGTAAGGATGTGCTGCTGATGATGGATTCGCTGACACGTTTTTCCATGGCACAGCGTGAAATAGGTCTTGCAAGCGGTGAGCCGCCTGTTACCAGAGGCTATCCGCCGAGTGTTTATGCTGAGATGCCAAAACTCCTGGAACGTGCCGGCAATTCAGACAAGGGTTCGATAACAGGTCTGTATACGGTCCTTGTTGACGGTGATGATTTCAACGAGCCCATCACGGATACTGCCAGAGGTATCCTTGACGGACACATAATGCTCAACCGCCGGCTTGCACATAAGAACCATTATCCTGCTATAGATATCCTTCAGAGCATATCACGATGCATGAGCCAGATCGCGACCAAGGAACACAAGGCCCTGGCAGGCAAGCTTAAGAATGTCCTTGCTACATATACGGAAGCAGAGGACCTTATAAACATAGGTGCATATAAAGCGGGGGCAAATCCGAATATTGATTATGCGATCGAGAAGATAGACAGTGTCAATGAATACCTGTGCCAGGATGTTGATACGAAATATTCGTTTGATGAAGAATTGGAACTGCTGAAGCAGATATTCTGACGGGTGAGCGGTCATGGCTAAGTTTTTCTATAAAATGCAAAATATACTGGATATCAAGCTAAAGCTTGAGACACAGGCGAGAAATGAATTTGCGATAGCAAACGCACAGCTTGCAGAGGAAGAAGAGAAGCTTGATGCGCTTGAGCGAAGAAGGCAGCAGTACGAAAACAGGCTTGCCGAGTTATATACGGATAAGCTTGATATAAAGGAAATAGGCGAGACGGCGGAAGCGGTCGAACTGATGAAATATCATAAGCGCCTGCAGGAAGTAAATGTGATTATGGCCAGGAAGAAGTCGGAAGAGGCAAGAGAGAAGCTTCAGGAAGCCATCCAGGACAGAAAGACACACGAAAAACTCAAAGAGAACGCCTTTGAGGTGTTCAAGCAGGAAGTCGCGGCTTCTGAGAGCAAGGAGATAGATGAGCTTGTCAGCTACAGGCACGGACAGAATTGATCATAAGGAGGAACCCTTTAGGGAGGATTCCTTATTAATGGCATCAGGACTGTAAAGAGGAGCAGAAATGGCTAAGGATGTAGAGATAATAACGGATACCGAGGAATCACCAAAGGAAAAGAAGAAGAGAGAAAAGGCCGAGAAGAAGGCCCTGAAAAAGGGCGGGAATTTCGACGCGGCAGTTACCGACGGTGGAACGATGTATCTTGATGCGGAGGAGGATGAGGACGAAGGATCGTTGTCAATGGCTCTCATTACGATGTTCATCGTGATAATATGGCTGGCTATACTCTGTCTGCTCATAAAGCTTGATGTGGGCGGTTTCGGCTCCGGTATACTGGCACCGATCTTTAAGAATGTCCCGGTCATAAATAAGATACTGCCGGACAAGGATGTATATGTTGAAGAAGAGAGGGAGTTTAAGGACCTGAATGCCGCGGTTGCTGAAATAGAGAGGCTAAGGGCAGAAAATGAGGAACTTAAGTCAATGCAGGCTGCTGCGGAAGCGGCAGATCCGTCCGAGGAGGTGGCCGCACTCAAGGAGGAGATAAAGAGGCTGCAGACCTTTGAAAATTCGCAGATAGAGTTCCAGAAGCTTAAAACGGAGTTCTATGAGGAGGTAGTGTTTGCGGATCAGGCTCCCGATATATCGAATTACAAGACATATTATGAGTCCATAGATCCGGATAACGCAGAGTATCTGTACAAGCAGGTGGTCCAGCAGATGGCCGAGGACAAGGAACTGTCCGAATATGTCAAGGCATACAGTGAGATGAAGCCGAAAAGTGCGGCGAAGGTGTTTGAAGAAATGTCGGGAAATCTTGACCTTGTTGCCAGGATACTCGGACAGATGGACGCATCACAGAGAGCCAAGATACTTAATGTAATGGATCCGAAGATAGCGTCTTCCCTTACAAAGATAATGGACCCCGAATAAAAGCTTAATGTTTTTGAGGCTTTAACCGATATAATAAATGATAAGCATTGATAATAGCAGCGAGGCTGTTAAAGAAAGGAGGTATATATGGGAACAGCACCAATTTCTGATTTAAAGTCATTCTTCCCGGGGCTTAACGGTATCAATGATACAAGATCAGGATCGATGCAGGGAGCTGAGGATTTCGCAAAGGCCATAAGTGATGCTGCGGTAAGGACTGTTCCGTCAGCCGGAGCGGATAATTCTGATGCTGTAAAACAGGCACCGAAGAGCACAAGGCCGGTACAGAGAACAGACAGCGCGGATGCGGCCCGCATACAGAACGATGATGCTTCGGGAAAAAATGCCGGCGCAAGAAACGCAGAAGCGGTCAACCGCAGCGATCTTAATGCAAAGGTCAGCGAGAAGCTCGATAAGATCAAGGATGCGATCAAGGATGAACTTGACGTTACGGATGAGGATATAGAGGATGCGATGGCAGTGCTCGGACTCATGCCTGCGGATCTGCTCAATACGGATGATCTTAAAGGACTGATGCTTGAACTCTCCGGTGAGACCGATGCTCTTGCTCTTTTAACAAATGAGGAACTCCTCGGAAGCATCATGGATGTGAAGGAACTTGCTTCACAGATAGTCGGGGAACTCGAGGAGGAATTCGGCATATCTGCCACAGATATCACGGAAATCTTAAAGGCAGCTGAAACAGAAGGCGAGATCCCGGTTGAGATCATTGATTCAAATGAAGACGAACAGGAAGAAGACGGAGTTGTTGTTGAGATAACACGAAGTACGGAGACGGATGACGCGGTGGTCACTAGCGGTCCGACGGCCGAATCAGCATCGCTTGACCGCAAGGCGGCACAGGTGCTTAACAACAGGAAACAGGAAGATGGCATGCAGAATGCCATGGCGGGTCAGAACTATACGACCGAAGCGCCGGTGACAGATAATGTTACGCAGGCACAGCCGCAGTTTACAACGACGTATGTCGATCCCGAAGATATCTTAAGTCAGGTAACCGACAGGA
>JAFSZZ010000146.1 GCA_017458765.1 Lachnospiraceae bacterium
AAAAAAGATCCGACAGGTATGATAAAGCGTGCGACGATAAGGATGGCCGATATCGCGTCGGTTGAAACTACCGGGATGTGCAGGCGTCTTGGGAAATTTTACGGGGATAAGATATTATATATCCCAAACGGCTGCTATACAGGGGAAGCAGGAGATTGCGAGTGCGGAGACACCGTGACTGAAAAGGAAGATGTCATATTGACTGTCGGAAATCTCGGGACCTCTGATAAGGCAACAAATGTCCTGCTTGAAGCGTATGCTGAATTTTTGAAGGAAGTGCCCGAAAGCAGCTGGAAGCTTAAGCTTATCGGCAGCATTGATGAGGCATTTAAGCCTTATATAAGGGATTATTTTGTAAGATATCCCAAGCTTAAGGAAAGGGTGGTTTTTACCGGCCCGATCACGGATAAGGCAGAGCTTAATGAAGAATACAGAAAGGCTAAGATATTTACGCTCCCGTCCCTGTCGGAGAGCTTTGGTATAGTGCTTGTAGAGGCTGCAGTCAGGGGGTGTTATCTCATAACCTCGGATATGGTCCCGGCAGGATATGATGTATCGGACAGATTTAAGAACGGAGAGTCCGTGAAGGCCGGTGATGTCAGTGCTCTTGCCAAGGCTTTTAAGCGCATGTGCAATGAACGCCATGATTGGGAAGGAACGGCAAAAAGAACGGCAGCCTATGTATCGGCCGCCTTTGAATGGAACAGTATAATAAACAGATTATATAAAAGACTGTGAAACGATCAGGAAGCCTTCTCCCATGGAGGGATAGTAAGATCTGCATTCTGTCCGCGCACCTTAAGCTGGAAACGGCGGATGAGCTTCTTTATGAATACCGGGAAGTGATCCATTACAAACTGTTTAAGCTTCATTTCCCTCTTCTTAACGATCAGTTCGGCAGCTGTGGGACCGTTTATCCCATGGCTGTTTCTTATCTTAAGGGTTTCCATATAAGTGTCATACAGCTTGAGTGATGATATGCCGTCCTTGGATATTATGCATGTTATGACACCGGTGTCGCGGAAGAAGAATCCCTTCTTATACATTGAAAGCAGCCAGTCATAATCGGCACCTATCCTGTAGTCTGTCTTAAAGGGATATCTGCTGATGAGTTCCCTGTTCACGAAGGCTGACTGATGTGAAAATGGCATACGCTTCTCAATGCTCTCAAACGATTTACGGAACATATGGTAGCCGCCGTATTCGTATTCTACCGCATCACCGTAAAGTATGGCGGCATTCGGATAATTGCTCTTATTGAAAATATCGGAAAGGACCGTCGATGAATAGAAACAGTCGCCTGCGTTCATAAAGTTGATCCATGAACCCGAAGCGCGCAATACCGCCTTGTTCATCCCGTCATAGATGCCCTTGTCCGCTTCCGTAAAAATGTTTATGCTGATGCCCTTTGTTTTAAAGCGGTCCTCATATTCTTTTATTATATCCATTGTATCATCATCGGAACCGCCGTCCTGGATAACATATTCAAAATCACGGTAATCCTGGGCAAGGACAGATTCAAGTGTCCTTACTATTTTTCTGCCGGGATTACGGCACACGGTTATTATGGATACATTGGGTTTGTTTTTCTCGCTCATGGAACAAGTATAACACATTTATACAAAAAAAGAAAAGGCTCGAGAAAGAGCCTTTTCTTCAGTGACTTATCGCTTGTTCTTATCTGGGATAAGCAGCTGCGAAATCTGCAGTAGCCTTGGCAAGATTGGCTTCCCACATCTGCCTTGCCGCAAATGCTGCATTGTAGTCGTTTACAGCCTGAGGAAGCATAGCTGCGTATGTAGGATTAACCTTCGCAAGATTGGTGTAGTTATCAACAACTTCCTTCTTGATACGCTCGGTTTCTTTGAGGTTTACAATCGCCTTGCTGAGATATGTGAGGTAATTGTCTGCCTCAGCCCTGTTATACTTCTTAAGATCGTTAGCTGCAGTAGCGGCCTGTCTTGCTGCTGCATTCTTGTCAGCCATTGAATTTACAACTGAGTTTACCTGCGTCTGTACCACTGCCTGATGATCTGCTATCTGCTTCATGAACTGCTGCTCGGTTACAATCGTCCTGGGATCCGTAACTTCCTGAGCCATAGCAGGAACTGCGCATAACAGAGTAAGAGCAGCCGTTACAACAAACAGTTTTGTGATTTTTCTCATTCTTCTTTCCTCCTGGATTCACTAAACCATCTATTTGTTTCCATTAGATTTTAAAACAAAAGTTTCACAATAACAAGGGAAAAGTGTTTATAATTTCGACGGATATCGATTGTATATTTGTGTATTATTGAGGATGGACCACGTTGTGCTTGCACAAAAGAGACGGATTTAATAAAATTATATATACATAGTTACAAAACTCTGGGTGGGAGGAAAATATGGATTGCGCATCCGTTATGGTGATCCTGAATTACAATGACAGAAAGACGACCGGGAAACTGACACGGACGGTCATGGATTACGAATGCCTTGACAGGGTGGTCGTGGTGGATAACTGTTCGCCGGACGGTTCTTACGAGGATCTTCTTAACGATTTTAAGAAATCAGAGGTCGATGTTATCAGGGCGACGATAAACGGAGGCTACGCAAGCGGCAACAATTTCGGTATAAGGTATGCGATCGATCACTATCACCCGAAATACATCTTTGTTGCAAATCCCGACATAGCAGTTAAAGAGAGCGTGCTTAAGGAACTTATATGCGCGATGAACGAAGATCCGTCCTTCGGTGTTATGGCTCCGCTGGTAGACAGAGGATATAATGTATGGAGACTGCCCGGATTTATCGGGATGATAGAGAGCCTCTTCCTTATATGGTTCAATCTCGATAAGAGACATATCAGGAAAAAACTTGAGGCTTCCGGGGAAAAAGTTGCGGAAGCCGGAGTGGTGGAGGGCTCCTTTTTTTGCATAAGGGCAGAGGACTATCTTGCGATAGACGGCCTGGATGAAAGAACCTTCCTGTATGCCGAGGAGATAATACTTGCAAGACGGCTTCTTAAGATAGGAAAAAAGGTAGGTGTACTTACGAAGGAGAGATACGAGCATCTTCACTCCGCAAGTATAAAGAAAGAGTATGCTGCCTCCAAGCGCAGGGCGTTTCCGAATTTTTACAGGAGTTTCTACGTATATAATAAGTATTATTTGAACACAGATCCCATACAGAACGGGATATTCTATATATTCTATCTGCTTGCATATTTTGAGCGGTTTATTTATGATATTGTGAACAAAATGTTCAGATCGGGAAAATAGTGTCAGATGTTTAAACGTAAGATTGAGGAGATCGCATCAGCCATATACAGGAGAATATTTTACCCGTTCGTACGGATGGCTGTTGAGATACGTACCAAAAGCATAATGAAGCAGGGATCTTATCTTAATAAAGGATCCGTACTTGAGGGCAGGAATTATATAGGAAGGGATGTCCGCCTTTCGAATGTGCGTGTCGGATTCGGCTCGTATGTAAACAACGGATGCGATGTTTCAAATACGAGAATAGGGAGATATACATCGATAGGTGCGGGGGTATCCACCGAACTCGGATCCCACCCGGCAGACGGAAGACATGTCGCACTGCATCCCGCTTTTTATTCCAGGGGAGCAGCACCCGGATACAGTTACGCCGTATCCGACACTTATGATGAAATGAAGTATATTGATAAAAGGGATCATATACAGGTGGTCATAGGCAATGATGTGTGGATCGGAAACAACGTCAGCATCATCGAAGGTGTTACCATAGGTGACGGAGCCGTTATCGCAGCGGGAGCTGTCGTTACAAAGGATGTTGAGGCCTACGGGATCTACGCCGGAGTCCCCGCAAAGAAGATACGGAGCAGATTCACGGATGAACAGACAGAGGGGCTTAAGAGAGCAAGATGGTGGGATATGAATGAGGATGACCTTAAACGGATGACGAAGGAAGGTCTGTTTGATGATGTTGAGGCATTTTTAAAGAGTTTCGGATCATAAAAAGATAAGGGGAGTAAGTGATGGATCAGATAGCAATAGTGGTAATAGCATATAACAGGCCGCAGTCGCTTCTCAGGCTGTTGGATTCCCTGACAAATGCGTATTATCCGGACGGACTTGACATACCGCTCATTATCAGTGTCGATAAGAGCGACAGTACCGACACGGAGAGTGTGGCAAATGATTATGTCTGGGAGCATGGGGAAAAAACGGTAAGGCTGCACGAAACAAATCTCGGTCTTCGAAAGCATGTGCTTTCATGCGGAGATATCTCGAATGAATATGACGGAGTGATCATGCTGGAGGATGACCTGTATGTGTCGCCTTCATTTTATATGTATGCACTTGCCGCAATGAACCGTGTGAGGCTTGATAAGAAGGTTGGAGGGATATCCCTGTACAACCACAGGTTAAATGTTCATGCGCGCGAGCCCTTTGAGGCGGTCGATGACGGATACGATAATTACTACCTGCAGATCGCATCCTCCTGGGGACAGGCATTCAGTGCGGAACAGTGGAATGCGTTCAGGGAATGGTATGAGGAAAACAAAGAGAAGGATATCACGGCGGATAATGTTCCCGTGAACGTGTCTTCATGGTCTGAAAAATCCTGGCTTAAATTTTTCATAAAATATCTCATAGATACGGACAGATATTTCATCTATCCGAGGATATCGTTTACGACAAATTTCGGCGACGAAGGTACACATGCCGATAAGGGTGTGAACGATCTGCAGGTGCCCATAGCCGGCATGCGCAGATACGGACAGATAGATTTCCACTTTTCCGACACAGAGGAGAGCGGAGCAAGGTACGATTCATATTTTGAAAATATGTGCCTTGGGAGCAGGCTTCCGGAGGCTTCAAGGGATGAGACCAGTGTGGATCTGTACGGCCTTAAACAGAGCGGCAGTTATAAGAGGTATGTCTTAAGCTGTAAGAGCCTGCCGTACCGGGTGATCCAGACTTACGGGCGCAGGCTGAGGCCAATAGATGCAAACGTTCTGTATAAGATAGAAGGCCATGACTTCTTCCTGTATGATACACAGAAGCCGGGTAAGGCCCCTGAGACAAATACCGTAGACAAATACATGTACAATTACAGGGCGCTTAAGGCAAAGGAAATGCTGGCGCTCATAAACTACAGGATCCTTGCAAAACTTCACCTCGTAAAGGCTAAGGACAGGCCGGTCCAGACGATAAGGATACCGGCGGAAGGCGTAAGGACCGTAGGTGAGAATTCGATAGACGACATGACGGCAATGCAGAGTGAGACGGCCGGTGTAGTAGCAGCTGATATAGAGGCTATGGAAAATACGGATATGATCGGTGAAGTTTCCGTAACCGGAGATCAGACGGATGCGGAAGGGATAATGGCGGATCGGTCAGGTGAGGCAGGTCCGGATATGGGATCCGGGATGATATCGGAGACAGGTAACGGTGAACAGGATGATCTGCCATCGGATGATGCTGTATAACCGGGAAAGATATATGTGATATGTGCGGTATATTCGGAGTAGTTAATAAGAAAATCGATAAGGAACTTGCGGATAAATGTGTTGACAGAATGGAACACCGCGGACCCGACGGACGTGGAGTATGGCAGGAAAACGGCACTACGCTCGGGCACAGGAGACTTGCGATACTCGATCTTACCGAAGGCGGGGCGCAGCCTATGAGTTATCCTTATTCTTCCGGAAGATATGTTCTTTCTTTTAACGGCGAGATCTATAATTTCGTTGAACTAAGGGAAGAACTTAAGGCAAAGGGCTATGAGTTCAGGAGTGATTCGGACTCGGAGGTGATCCTTGCTTCCTATATGGAATGGAAGGAAAAATGCCTTGATAAGTTCAACGGGATGTGGGCTTTTCTTATATGGGACCGTGAGGAAGAGAAGCTGTTCGTTTCAAGGGACAGATTCGGTGTTAAGCCGCTGTACTATGTGATGCTTGATAACGGAGGGATCGCGTTCGGTTCGGAGATGAAGGTGATCACTCCCCTTATGGATGAGGTTAAGCCAAACCGTGCTCTGGTTACGGATCCCGGCAGAACGGTGTTTTATGAAAGTACAGAAGAGTGCGTTATAGAAGGTATAAAACGTTTTCCGGCGGGATCTTACGCATATGCCGGCAAAAACGGGATAAAGATCGACAGGTGGTGGGATACGCTTGATAATCCCGTTTCGCTTCCCTCTTCTTATGAAGAGCAGGTTGAGATGTTCAGGAGCCTTTTCCTTGATGCCTGCAAGTTGAGGATGAGGAGCGATGTCACCATAGGAACGGCACTTTCGGGAGGCCTGGATTCTTCGGCGACGATATGTGCGATGGCACATCTTGCGGGAGAGGATAATGATACAAGGATGAACCGTGACTGGCAGCACGCCTTTGTAGCCACGTTCCCTGGCACGACGATGGATGAGTCGGCCTATGCAAAAACGGTCACGGATCATCTTAAGATAAACAGCACGTTTGTTAAGATAGATCCGGTTAAGGCGATAGATAAGCTGGATGATTTCATATATCTGTTCGAGGATGTATATCTTACGAGCCCGATACCCATGATGCTCTTATACGGGGCATTAAGGGAAAACAAAACTTTGGTAACGATAGACGGTCACGGCGCCGATGAGCTGTTCGGCGGGTATACCTTTGATTTCATACATGCGCTTGATGACGCAAGGGGCAGCAGCGAAAGGGACATGGTCCTGGATGCATATATAGGGAGCTTTCCTAAGGACGGCAGCAATATCTCGCTTAAGAATACAGGAAAGACGGCGGTGTATTTTAACTATCTTAAGCGCAGAGTCAGGGATAAATTGAAGAGCGGCAGCGAAGGTTATAAACGTGTAAGGGCAGCAGGCAATAAGCGGTACGAAGAAATGGATACTTTAAACAGGATACTTTATGCGTCTTCGCATGAGACTATCCTGCCGACTCTGCTGCGCAATTACGACAGGTACAGCATGGCAAACGGAGTGGAGATAAGGATGCCGTTCATGGACTATCGTATAGTGACTTTTGCAATGTCTCTCGGATGGAAGAGCAAGCTTCACGGCGGCTATTCAAAGTCGATAATAAGGGATGCGATGGCTCCGTATATGCCGCATGAGATCGCCTACCGCAGGACCAAGATAGGCTTTAACACGCCGATCGTTGAATGGATGCAGGGACCGCTCAGGGAATATTTTACGGATATGATCACAACCACATCATTTAAGGAATGCAGTCTTATAGACGCTCCGTCTGTGGCTGCACGTATAGAACATGTCATAAACGATAAAACGGCTACTTTTGCACAGGGTGAGCAGGCATGGAGCTTAATGTACCCGTATTTATGGGAGAAAAATGTGTTGAAAAGGATGCAGGGATCAGTGTGATAACCTAAGGTTATAACAAGTTATAGATTTCACGTATTTGCAAAAACTCACCGATTGGATTATAGTAGGCAAAAATAAGTTTTCGAGGAGGAAAATATTATGAAAAGGAGATTGTTGTCATTGGTAACCGGTATCGCAGTTGCTCTGGGAGCTTTGACCGGATGTGCACAAGCTGTTGCACCGTCGGCTCCGGCAACCGGAGGAGCTCCTGCTGACGGAGCAGAGGCGTCCGATAAGATATACAGGACCCTCGATGAGATAAAGGAGAGCGGAACCGTAAACATCGGAGTATTTTCCGATAAGAATCCCTTCGGATACGTTGATGAGAACGGAGAATATCAGGGATATGATGTATATTTTGCGGAACGTATAGGGAAGGATCTCGGAGTAAAGATCAATTATGTTTCGACCGAGGCGGCAAGCAGGGTTGAATATCTTGAAACGGGTAAGGTCGATATAGTGCTCGCGAACTTCACTGTAACGGAGGAGAGAGCGGAGAAGGTTGATTTTGCACTTCCTTATATGAACGTTGCGCTCGGCGTTGTATCACATGAGGATCACGTGATCGAAAGCCTTGACGATATAAAGGATGACGAGCAGGTTATAGTTATCTCGGGAACGACAGCAGAGACTTATCTTGAGAAGAACAATCCGGAGATAAAGCTTCAGAAGTTTGACACTTATGCAACTGCCAAGACCTCATTCGAGAACGGCACCGGTGTTGCGTGGGCTAACGATAATACCGAAGTTATCGCTTATTCACTTGAGAACGAGGGCTATGTTGTGGGAATACCTTCACTGGGCAGCCAGGATACGATAGCTCCGGCGGTAAGCAAGGGAAACAGTACACTGCTTGACTGGTTAAACGATGAGATTAAGGCACTCGGTAAGGAGAATTTCTTCCATGCCGATTATGAGGCAACACTTATAGATACTTACGGAAAAGATTACGAAGATACCCTTGTGGTTGAGGGCGGCGGTGACGCGTCAGCAGCTACTGAGGGTGCGGCAGAGGCAGCAGGTGATCTTGATATACCCGACGGAAACGGTGAAGTAATAAAGATCGCGGCTTCTCCGATCCCTCATGCGGAGATACTTGAAGAAGCGGCAAAGATACTTGAGAATTACGGATATAAGCTTGAGATCACGGAGTTTGAGGATTATGTACAGCCCAATCTCGTAGTTGAGTCGGGTGAGTTCGATGCAAACTATGTAGAGCATGTGCCTTACCTTAACAGCTTCAATGAGGAGCAGGGAACACATCTTGTGGATGCCGGGGATATCCATTATGAGCCTTTCGGTATCTATCCCGGAACCAAGAAGTCGCTTGATGAGATAGCAAAGGGTGATACGATCGCGATCCCCAACGACACGACCAACGAGGCAAGAGCACTCCTTCTCCTGCAGGACAACGGACTGCTTAAGTTAAAGGATGGAGCGGGGCTTACGGCAACCGTAAATGATATAGCCGAGAATCCCAATGATATTGAGTTTGTAGAGCTTGAGGCGGCTCAGGTCGCAAGGGTTGTAAATGAAGTTTCCTACGTGGTTCTTAACGGTAACTATGCTCTTGAAGCAGGCTACTCTGTAGGCAAGGATTCGATCGCCCATGAGGAGACCGATTCCGTGGCAGCCAAGACATACGTTAATATCATAGCGGTATCTGAAGGACATGAGAAGGATGAGAAGATCCAGGCGCTTGTTAAGGTGTTAAGATCGGATGCGATAAAGAAGTTTATTGAAGATACATATGACGGAGCGGTTATCTTTTTCGAAGGTTAGGCTTTTATCGAAACACCGGGAGGATTTGTATCCTCCCGGTATTTTGTGTATAATGGGGGATGCAACTTAAATACAATGATTTAAACTGCGGAGTTTGATATGGGTATTATTGAGATCAGGAATCTGACTAAGAAGTTTGAGGCCGGCGGACATGTTATTACAGCACTTAACGATGTTAACTTAAGTATCAAAAAGGGTGAGATATACGGGATAATCGGAATGTCCGGCGCGGGAAAAAGTACTCTTGTACGTACGATAAATTATCTGGAGATCCCGAATGAAGGACGCGTGCTGATAGATGACGTTGATCTGTCAAAGCTTACGGAAAAGGAACTCAGAATCAAGAGAAGAGATATCGGCATGATCTTTCAGGGATTTAATCTCCTTGAACAGAGAAACGTTATCGACAATGTGTGCTTCCCCCTGGAAATTGCCGGAATGAGCAGGAAGAAGGCAAGAGCAAAGGCCAGGGAACTGCTTGAAACGGTTAATCTTGCAGATAAGGAGAAGGTATATCCGTCACAGTTATCGGGCGGCCAGAAGCAGCGTGTTGCCATAGCCAGGGCACTTGCGACCAATCCCGGTATACTCCTGTGCGACGAGGCGACCAGTGCTCTCGATCCGCAGACCACCGAATCCATCCTGTCGCTGCTCAAGGAGATCAATGAAAAGCTTGATATTACCATTGTGGTCATCACACATCAGATGTCGGTCATTACGGATATATGTACAAGGGTTGCCATAATCGAGAACGGACGCCTGGTAGAAGAGGGGCCGGTGGAAGAGGTTTTCGATTCACCCAAGACCGATATAGCAAGAGAACTCATCGCCAATAAACAGAATACTTATTCACCGGTGGAAAGCCTTAAATCAAATAAGGTGATAAGGATAGTATTTTCCGAGAATTCGTCGTTTGAACCGGTTGTGGCCAATCTGATACTCAAGTTCAATACACCGGTCAACATCATGGGTGCGGATACCAGAAATGTCGGTGGAAAAGCCAAGGGAGAAATGCTCCTTGGTCTGCCTGATGATGAAGATATACAGAGAAGTATGATAGCCTATCTTAAAGACAGGGGATTAAGTGTATCGGAGGTGAGGGAAGGTGTTTGATCAGAAGATAGTCGGGATGCTCCTTGAGGGCATCAGAGATACATTATATATGACGCTTGTTTCCACTTTGCTCGGTTATGCCGTGGGGCTTCCTCTTGGCATAGTGCTTAATGTCACAAGGACCGGGGGCCTTAAGCCCAACAGGGTAGTGTACCGCATATTGGACATATTCTGTAATATAATCCGAAGCGTGCCTTTTCTGATCCTGCTCATCCTGCTTATACCTTTTACAAGGGCACTGGTAGGGCAGAGTTACGGTTCGACCGCCACCATCGTACCTCTTGTCGTGTGTGCGGCCCCGTATATTGCCAGAATGGTGGAATCGGCTCTTAACGAAGTCGATCCCGGAGTTATTGAAGCGGCAAGGGCCATGGGCGCGAGCAACATGCAGATAATACTGAAGGTCCTTATGGTTGAGGCGAAAACATCGCTTGTTACGGGCGCAACGATCACGACGGGTGTGCTGCTGGGTTATTCGGCAATGTCCGGAACCGTCGGAGGAGGCGGACTCGGTGATATAGCAGTGCGTTACGGTTATTACAGATGGCAGACAGACATAATGATAGTCACGGTGGCTCTTTTGATAATAATTTTCCAGATCATACAGAATCTTGGAATGAAGCTTGCAACAGGGATAGATCACAGGAAGAAGTAGGATCGTAAATGGATTTTGAAGCAATAAGTTCATATTTTCCATTATATGTAGAGGCATTTTTCCTGACGATAAAGATCGGATGGATAGGTATAGCTCTCTCGCTCGGGATCGGGATCGCGGGTGCGTTTGTGCTGCACTTTAAGATCCCTGTTTTTTCGGCAGTGATTAAAGCATATGTGGAACTGTTCAGAAATACACCTCTCCTGGTACAGCTTTTCTTTATATATTTCGGTCTGCCAAAGGTGGGACTTGCGATATCCGCACAGAACTGCGGTATTATCGGACTCGGTCTGCTTGGCGGAAGTTACATGATCGAAGCGATAAGGAGCGGGCTTGAAGCGGTTCCCGTTTCACAGACGGAAAGCGCTGTGGCACTCGGCTTTACGAGAAGACAGATATTTACTAATGTTATCCTGCCCCAGGCGGTCATCGGAGGCATGCCTGCGGTTATGGCGAACATAATTTTCCTGCTTAAGGAGACCAGTGTTTTTTCTGCGATCAGTCTTATGGATCTGATGTTTACGGCCAAGGATCTTATCGGATTATATTATGATACGACGGAATGTCTCGTTCTGCTCGTGCTGTTTTATATAGTAATGCTGCTTCCGGTATCTGCTCTCGGAAGCTTTGTGGAAAAGAAGATCAGATACGGAAGTTACGGTGTATAGAGGATGAATTCGTTTATATCGGATATCGGCATTGACGTGCTGCTAAAAGGGAATAACATGATGCGGCTGCTCGAAGGACTTATGACAGCCCTTAAGATAAGCATGATCTCAGTTGTGTTAAGCATTTTTCTCGGACTTATTCTCGGAATGCTCATGTCGCTCAATAAGCGTGTCATAAACGCATTTTCAAGGATATATCTGGAGATCGTACGCATTATGCCTCAGATGGTCCTTTTGTTTATAGTCTATTTCGGCGCGACCAAGGCAATGGGCATTAATCTTGATGCCGAGACCGCATCGATAATAGTGTTTACATTTTGGGGGACAGCCGAGATGGCGGATCTTGTAAGGGGCTCACTTATCAGTATACCGGTAATACAATATGAGAGCAGTTATGCCCTTGGAATGACCAAACTGCAGACCTATATCCATGTCATTATCCCGCAGACCGTGCGCCGTCTTCTGCCGCTTGCGATAAATCTCATTACGCGAATGATAAAGACAACCAGTCTTGTGATGATGATAGGGATAGTTGAGGTATTGAAGGTCGGGCAGCAGATCATAGAAGCCAACAGAAAATCTTCGCCTAACGCAGCATTCGGGATATTTGCCACTGTCTTCATACTTTATTTCCTGGCGTGCTGGCCGATAAGCCTGCTTGCAAGGTATCTGGAAAAGAAGGCGGCTTAAGGAGGAACATATGGAACCTATACTAAGGGTTGAACATCTGCATAAGGAGTTTGATGGATATACGGTGCTTGATGATGTGAGCCTGACCGTTAATGCCGGTGAGGTTGTTGTTATAGTAGGACCTTCGGGATGTGGGAAGAGTACTTTTTTAAGATGTCTGAACGGACTTGAAAAGATCGAGGACGGCAAGGTCCTGCTCGATGGAAAGGTCATAAATCCGGTCAGTGAAAATATAGTCAAAGAGAGACAGAAGATAGGCATGGTATTCCAGAGCTATGATCTGTTCCCGCATAAGACTATCCTGCAGAATATAATCCTTGCTCCCATGAAGGTACAGAAAAGAAACAAGGAAGAGGCTGTCAGTGAAGCGATAAGTCTTCTTGACAGGGTGGGACTGTCAAATAAAAAGGATCAGTATCCCAGGCAGCTTTCCGGAGGACAGAAGCAGAGGGTCGCGATCGTGAGGGCACTTATAATGCATCCCGAGATACTTCTGTTTGATGAGGTGACCGCAGCGCTCGATCCTGAAATGGTAAGGGAAGTGCTTGAAGTTGTATTATCTCTTGCGAAGGAAGGCAGGACCATGATGATCGTAACACATGAGATGGCCTTTGCAAGGGCGGTGGCCGATCGCGTAGTATTTATAGACGGCGGCAGGATAGTTGAAGAGAACACTCCCGAGGAATTTTTCACAGATCCGGTGACGGAACGGGCTCAGCGCTTCCTTGATTCGTTTAAGTATTAGTCTTTTCAGATAACAAACAGGTATGGAAATGCTTAGGAAGATAAACTATATATTTTCAAAAAAACAGAAGATACAGTCGGTATTTTTGTGTATCGGTCTGTTTATCGGTGCGCTGTTTGAACTGGTCGGAGTATCTCTGATAACGGAACTTGTCTCGATAGTGACGGATCCTTCGAAGATACATAAGAACCCGATGCTGAAGAGTGTGTACGATCTCTTCGGCATGAGGGAGGACAGGCAGTTTTTTCTCGCACTTGTCATAGGCCTCATCATTTTATACCTTGTGAAAAACATCTTTCTGCTGTGGATAAATTATGTCCAGTATACCTTCATTTACAATAATCAGCTCCGTCTGTCGGGACGCCTTATCGACTGCTACCTCAAGAAACCGTACACATATCATCTTGATAAGAATTCGGCGGAGATGGTAAGGAATGTGATGCTTGATACCGAGCGTTTTTTCCAGATGCTCTTAAGCGTTTTTCTAATGCTTTCGGAGTTGCTGATCTCACTTCTGCTGTGTGTATATCTGTTTACCGTTGATTGGTTCATAACGGTATCGGTTGCCGTGATACTCGGAATATTTACGGCGATATACCTGCTGCTGTTTAAGAACAAGGCAAAGGAATACGGAAAAATAAACCAGATATACGACGGTAAGATGCATCAGTCGATAAATCAGGCTCTCGGAGCGGTCAAGGATATTAAGATACTGCACCGCGAGAAATACTTTGTGGATGCATTTTGCGGATACGGAAAGAAAAAAATGCGGGCAGTACGTAATAACAATGTACTGGGGCAGGCACCTAAGTATGTTATCGAGACGGTGTGTATAGGTGCGATCCTTCTGGTGCTTGTTTTCAAACTGTATATGGGAGAGGACTTAAGTACCATGATAACTCAGCTTGCCGCTTTCGCGGTTGCGGCGTTTAAGCTGCTGCCATCGGCCAGCAAGATAAATAATTTTGCAAACCTTATCATCTTTCTTAAGCCCTCTGTTGATCTTATCTACCGTGACATCAGGGATACGGAGGATATGAAGAGCTTCGAGCTTACGGATGCGGTCACCGATTTTGAGATAAAGGATGCGGATGCCATAAGTGTAACCGGCCTTACCTACCGCTATCCTCATACGGAGAAGGATGTGCTCAAGGATGTGAGCCTTAAGATACCGCTTGGATATGCGGTCGGACTTATGGGACCTACCGGTGCCGGAAAGTCAACACTTGCGGATGTGATCCTGGGTATTCTCACACCGACATCCGGGACCGTATGCTACGGGAATATGAACGTTCATGAGCATCCGATAAAGTGGTCCAGGAAACTTGCCTATATCCAGCAGTCCATCTATCTTGCGGATGAGACCATAAGGAATAACGTGGCCTTCGGGATAGATGATGATAAGATCGATGAAGAGAAGGTGTGGAAGGCACTTGAAGAAGCTCAGATCAAGGATTTTGTGAAGTCTCTTCCGGAAGGTCTTGATACCATGGTCGGAGAAAGGGGCGTGCGCTTATCCGGCGGTCAGAGACAGAGGATAGGTATCGCGAGGGCGCTTTATGACGATCCCGAGATACTGGTGCTCGATGAGGCAACATCGGCCCTTGATAATGAAACGGAGACTGCCGTCATGGAAGCCATCGACAACCTGATGGGAAGAAAGACGCTTATCATTATCGCACATCGTCTTACAACACTGCGCAACTGCCAGAAGATATTCAAGGTTGAAGGCGGCGGTGTGCGGGAAGTGACTTACGGGGAGATCGAGAATTCAGATAAAGAAGATAATGGATAAGATCGTATTAAGTGTGATTTTCATAACATATAATCATGAAAAATATGTTGAGAAGGCACTGCGGAGTGTGTGCGAACAGGTGACCGATTTTCCGTTCGAGGTTGTTGTCGGAGAGGATTGCTCAACAGACTCAACAAGGGATATACTGCGCAGGGTTGCGGAAGAATATCCGGATAAGGTGAGGCTTCTTTTCCGCGAGAAGAACTTCGGACGTCCGACTCTCAATGTATATAACACAACAATGGAATGCAGGGGAGAATACCTTGCCTATCTTGAGGGTGACGATTACTGGACTGATAAGTACAAGCTGCAGAAGCAGGTGGATTTTCTCAGAGCACGTCCCGGGTATATAGCATGTACCCACAGCTGTGTGATGATAGATGAAAACAGTGATCCCATAACGGATCCCAAGGTGCTTAAGATCGGCGATCTGTATGACTGGTCGGGAAAATTTACCTATGATGACTATAAAAATTCGGGAAAATGGCCCGGGCATTATGCTTCGGTCGTGTCAAGGAATATTTACGTGGAAGGAAAATATGATTATACGATATTGTACCGTGCGCATGATTTTGTGGATGATGCGGTAATTCTTTTGTTCCTGCTCATCCAGGGTGATATCTACAGGATGGACGATGAGATGAGCGCATGGCGGTATGTAAGAAAGGATACGGGGACCAACTGGAATTCGCTGTCGATGAAGCGCGATCTTATTAAGGATGACTGTTACCTCAATACCACGATGACAAAGTGGGTGGAGGAAGCGGTCGGACTTACGGATCATGCGAAGATACGTTGTAAAAAGGATTTCCTTACAGCCCTTAATATGTATCTTCATAAGCCGGATAAAGAGAATAAGAAGTTTGTTAAGGATATGTTTGAATATAATATACGACATGTGGTGATGGAGGACAGAAATACAGATCTGTTTACTTACAGTGTTAAGTGTATTGTATCCAAAATACTTGGGAAAGCATGATCTTCCATAAATAAAATATGATAATAGTACGTTTCACAAGCGGTCTCGGGAACCAGATGTTCCAGTATTCCTTCTACCGCTTCCTGAAAAATCTATATAAGGACACGCAGGTTAAGGCCGATCTTACCTGGTTTTATGCAAACAATGATCACCATGGCTATGAACTGCAGAGGATATTCGGTGCGGCAAGACACTGCGCATTCGAGCTTGAAGAGGCGACGAAGGGCGAGATCTTCAGGGTTACCGGGCTCATCCCGAACATGCGGCAGCCAAAGAGCATGATCACAGGCGGGGATAAGCTGTTTGATAAGGATTCGGTGCTTGATTCTTTCAGGCCCGAGGAGACGTTCAGACGGGGAAGATATACCGACAAACAGGCAAGATCCTTTGAAAGATTCAGAAGATATCCCAACAGGATAATACGGGAATTTACACAGAAGAAGAGAGAGCCTTACATAATAGATCAGTTGAGCGGGAAACTGTGTAATGATGATGTTCCGTTCAATGAAGTATATGATAAAGTCACTCACCTTGATATTTCAAAGGATTGGTATATCATAGGCTTCTGGATCGAAGAAAAATACATCCGCGGCCGGGTGGATGAGATAAGAAGGCATTTCAGATTTCCCGAAATAACGGATGAAGAGAACAGGGAGATCGCGGAGCGGATAACATCATGCAATTCCGTAAGCATCCATGTGCGCAGGGGAGATTATCTCTCTTCTGTCTATGAAAATATGTTTGTCGCTCTCGGAAGGGATTATTATGAAAAGGCCGTGGATCATATATACGGCCGGGTGGAAGATCCTGAATTTTTCATTTTCTCGGACGATCCCGATTTTGTACGGACCGAATTCTCATGGCTTGAGAATAAGCATATAGTGACAGGCAATTCTGGAGATGACAGTTATCGTGATATGCAGCTTATGAGCCTGTGTAAGCATAACATAACGGCAAATTCCACCTTCAGCCAGTGGGGGGCGCTGCTTAACGAAAATGAAGGACATATCACGGTCTATCCTTCGGCGTATCTTAAGGGCCGGGATAATGAGTTCAAGGAATCCGACGGCTGGGTGAGGATATAGTGACAGGGAGCTGTCCCATTTGGGGTGGTATGAGGATTTTCTATGTTAAATATGCAGACACTGTATGCAATCCTATATTGTGAGATCAATCTCGCCGCCATTGCTGTGATCGCGGTGATACGATATAAAACTATGGGTCTGGCGCAGATGGTCGCACAGAGGAATTTTGCGATGACCATAGACTGCCAGATGCTCTTCTTTATCACGGATACACTCAGCGTGATGTTAAGATGCGGAGTGCTTCCGTATAATCCTGTATTTCTGCTCATATTAAAGGAACTGTACTTTTTCGCGACGATCCTGATGTGCTATTTCTGGTTTGTTTATTTCGAACATCTCCAGGGCTCTCCGTTTGTAAAGAACAGAAGGAGGGTTGTCCTCTCTTCGTTTCTTGTCTGGGTCATGGGGATCCTGCTCATAGTAAATCTTTTTACCGGGATCCTGTTCTATACGGATGCGAGCGGTGTATATCGCAGAGGTCCGCTGTTTATAGTACAATATCTGCTTGCGTATGTTTATATCCTTGTAAGCTGCATAAGGGCACTCATAGGTGTTTTTGATAAGAAAAAGGCAGCGCAAAAGGGGCAGCTGGTCCTGCTTTCGCTGTTCCCGGTGGGACCCGCACTCGCAGGGATAATACAGTTTATATATCCGCAGCTGCCGGTTGCCTGTGTTATGCTGTCGACTTGCACACTTATTCTTTATCTGAACTGGCTGGATGAGATGATATCCGTAGATCCGCTCACCAGGCTTAATAACCGAAAACAGCTAAAGTATTATTTCGAACATTCCGTTCCCAATCCGGTCGAAGGGGTACAGCAGTATCTTATGCTTATCGATGCGAACAAGTTCAAGAAGATAAATGATACTTACGGACATATAGAGGGTGATAAAGCCATTATGCGGATCGCTGATGCGTTAAGAGCCGGCTGCCGCAAGCACCGGTATCGAGCAAATATTGCAAGGTACGGCGGTGATGAATTTGTGATACTTGCCAATGCAGACGGTGTAGAAATGCTGGAGGCACTTAAATCCGGGATCAACGAGGAATTGACAAAGCTTAACGGAGAAGCAGCGGCACCGTACGATCTGACGATCAGTATCGGCCTTGCCAAGGTTGAGCAGGGTATGTCCCTTGACGCACTTATAGCTGAGGCTGATAAGGAAATGTACAGGGAGAAGAGGGAACGCTGAGATTGAGGATCAAAAAAATGGAACAGAAACAGGGGAGTTAAAAAAAGTACTTGAATTATATGTTGTGCTGATGTATAATCATCTAGCATGATTTGAAACAAATAAAGCGCTATCGCCAAACGGTAAGGCAACGGACTCTGACTCCGTCATTTCCAGGTTCGAATCCTGGTAGCGCTGGTAAGGGAAGCTGATATTCGGCTTCCTTTTTTCGTG
>JAFSZZ010000003.1 GCA_017458765.1 Lachnospiraceae bacterium
TATGCAGAGCTTTACACGTTCATGCTCCAGTACGAGAGCGCGAGCTGGACCGACGTTGACCGCGTGATGCTCCTAAAGGAACTGGATTCGGATGCTGTTTATAATGCCTATATCGATACACTCAAGTGGTACCGTGAGCTGTTCATTAAATAACATAAAATAGTGAACGAATTTGATTCGTTCACTTTGCGCCGATTGCGAGGCATCGAAGATGCCATTCCTATCGCAATCGTGTGCATCAATTTGGTATCGTAAACGGAATTATTTATTTCGTTTACGATAATAACGGCGTTTGAGGGCATTTTTGTCTTGACAAAACAAGGCAAAACAAGTATATATAGGTGTAGACGTCTCAGGAAGACGCCAAAAATACTCAGAACATTACAGGAGGAGTTAGGAAATGAACAAGACAGAATTAGTTGATGCTATTGCTAAGAAGGCTTCAATATCAAAGAAGGATGCAGAGGCAGCTGTTAAGGCTTTCACAGAGGCAGTTACAGCAGAGCTTAAGAAGGGTGGCAAGGTTCAGTTAGTTGGATTTGGTACTTTCGAGGTTGCTAAGAGAGCAGCAAGAGAAGGCAGAAACCCTCAGTCAGGCGCAGTTATGAAGATCGCTGCTTCTAAGGCTCCTAAGTTCAAGGCTGGTAAGGCACTTAAGGATACAGTTAACGGCAAGTAATCTGTAAATTCAAGACAGCATATATATAGAAGGTGTAATGCCAAGCTTGCTTAGGTGTTACACCTTTTATATTTGTATAAGGCTTATAGATGAGGATGGGCCTGCCCCGGAAAGATTGATACAGCAAGCCTGTCCGGGTTTATAGACACAGTTAGGCTTGTCTGAGATTTACATATGGAGAATTAAGAAAAATGAGACTCGACAAATATCTTAAAGTATCAAGGATAATAAAGAGAAGAACGGTTGCAAACGAAGCCTGTGATGCCGGCAGGGTAACGATAAACGGCCGTCCGGCCAAGGCTTCGGCGGATGTTAAGGAAGGGGATATCCTTGAGATCCAGTTCGGAACCAAGCCCGTCAGGGTTGAGGTGCTCTCGGTAAAGGAAACGGTCAGGAAGGAAGAAGCGGCCGAGATGTTTAAGTACATTTAGAATATCTTGACTCACGGGGCTTGAGCGCATATAATGTTATGTGAACTAACAATTCAGAGCAGCACGTTTGGGGTCGAGTATAATAAGGGGATCAACAGAATATGGCGAGAAGACGGGTAGCGTATAAGAAGCGCCGTCAGAACAGGCTGGGAATGATACTGGTGAGTGTCGTTGTCCTCATGTTATGTCTGGTCCTGACGGTCAGCATGTTGTCGCTTAATAAGAAGAGAAACAGCTATATCGAACGGCAGGAGAGTCTGCAGCAGCAGATAGATGCTGAGAACAGAAGGGCAGATGATCTTGTCGAATATGAAAAATATACCAAGACCGCCGCATATGTCGAGGAAGTGGCCAAGGACAAGCTGGGGCTGGTATATGATGATGAGATAGTATTTCAGGCTGATGAAAAATAAGAGCACAGATCGCCGGTCTGTGCTCTTTTACGTAGAACGCCCGGTAAGTTCATAAGGATCCGGTGAGGATATTGATGCAGAGTATCTGAAAACAGCGGGAAAATCAAATGCACGATCTGACTACAAAAGTATATAAATACAGCATAAGGGAAGGGCTCATAAAGCCCGGGATGAAGGTTGTCGCCGGAGTATCCGGAGGCGCCGATTCCGTATGCCTTCTAAGGATGCTTAAGGAGATCGCTGATGAGATCCCCATTGAGATCATCTGCGTCCACGTGGAGCACGGAATAAGGGGCGAGGAATCGAGACGGGACATGGAGTTTGTACGGGATCTGTGTGAGCGTCTTAACGTCCCGCTTAAGATCCACGAAGAGGACATCCCGAAAAAGGCCTCGGAGCTTAAGATGTCAGTTGAGGAAGCCGGACGTTACGCAAGGTATGAGGCTTTTAATATGGAAGCCGAAGCAGAGGGTGCTGATGCGATAGCGGTAGCCCATCACCTGGGAGACCAGGCGGAGACCGTAATATTTAACTTATCACGCGGCAGCGGACTTAAGGGAGTGTCCGGCATGAGCGCAAGGCGTGGGAAAGTAATTCGCCCGCTGCTTACAGTATCAAGAGATCAGATAGAAGCATATCTTAAGGATATCGGACAGGACTATTGTACGGATTCGACAAATACGGATACCCTGTATTCAAGGAACGGAATAAGGGGACTTGTATTGCCCGAACTTGAGCGTATAGTAAACGGAGCCGCAGGCCATATAGCAAGGGCGGCCGATGAGATACGCGAGGCGGATGATTATATAAGAAGCAAGGCGGACGAGGCAAGATCTGCGATCGTCAGGGTTGAAATAGTCAAAGTAAATCCTGCAGGCAACAGAGATTCGGTGAGAAGCGGCAGACCGGCAGAAAATGAAACCGCATTCCCTGCGATATTCAGTATAAATATCCGGTCTCTTATAGCAGAACCTCCGATAATTCGCCGTTATGTGATCCGTTCGGTGCTCACCGACATTTATACAACACTCAAGGACCTTGAAGCCCTGCACGTGGATGAGGTGCTCTCGCTAACGGATAAGCAGAGCGGCCGAAGCATAATGCTCCCAAGGGGCATGATCGCCGTCCGTGAAGGAGACAGGATCATCATAGGCCCCGGGGACGCAGTATTTTGCCGAAAAAAACTTGCGGATGAAATGGCAGATGGTATCAGCATTGATACATCCGGAGACACGCTCATTCCGAATGTAGGCATAATAAGTGCCCGCATCGATCCGGCAGACGCAAACGAACCTGTTCCCGACGGACTCTATACGAAATGGTTTGATTATGATAAAATAAAAAACGGTCTGCGGGTTCGGGGCAGGCAGGAGGGCGATTACCTTACCATATCGGATGACGGACAAAGGAAGAAACTTAAGAAGTATCTGATAGATGAAAAGGTACCGCTTTCCCAGCGTGATTCACTTGTGCTGATCGCAGACGGAAACCATATAGTATGGGCAGTCGGAATGCGCATCAGCGCTCATTACAAGATAACGGAAGCAACAAAGCGAGTTCTGAAGCTGACATTTACGGACGTGCGGGACAGATCCGCGGATCAGGACATATAAGGATAAGGAGAAGAGCATGCAGGAAAGTGTAAGTGTATTACTGTCTGAGGAGGAACTTGATGATAAGATAAGGGAGATGGGAGCACAGATCAGCCGTGATTATGCCGGCAGACAGGTGCATCTTATCTGCGTTTTAAAGGGCGGGACATTTTTTATGTGCGAGCTCGCAAAGCGCATTACAATTCCGGTTTCCATTGATTTCATGTCTGTATCGAGTTACGGCAACGATACCGTTTCGACGGGAATAGTCAGGATAATAAAGGATCTTGACAAGCCGATCGAAGGCAAGGATGTCATCGTGGTCGAGGATATCATTGACACAGGCAGGACGTTAAGTTATCTTCTTAAGGTCCTGAAAGACAGGAAGCCTAACAGCATCAAACTTGCAACGATGCTTGATAAGCCTGACAGGCGTGTGGTAGACGATGTAAACGTCGATTATACGGGCTTTAACATTCCTGATGAATTTGTGGTGGGTTACGGGCTTGATTATGCCGAGCGCTACAGGAATCTGCCTTATATCGGTGTGCTGCACTTCTCTGAATGAGGAGATACGACAGGGGCGGGCACAGTCCTTATGACCGACCATAGAAATACATAAACAGCCGGAGGAATAAAGTGGAGAAGAGATCAAGAGGGATAAGTCTGTACATGGTACTGTTTGCGGTGGCCATCATTCTGTTCTTCGTATGGAGCAGGAATACCACGAAAAAAATGGACTACATATCCCATTCGGAATTCGAGGAATATCTTACAGGAAATGAGATCGCAGCCATAAGCATCGCGCAGAATTCGGAGGTGCCGACGGGCGTTGTACAGATAACGCTCAGAAACGGCGGAACAAGGCAGATGTATGTGGCTGACGTTAAGGAAGTCGAGGCGGAGCTTAGGCAGAAGTTCCCGTCATACACCCTGCGTGATGTCAAGCGGGACAACTGGTTCATAGCCTATATGCTGCCGAGCCTTGTGGTCATCGGCGTTATTGTTTTCATATTTTCATATATGAATTCACAGTCTGCGGCAAGCGGCGGCGGTTACATGATGAATTTCGGCAAGAACCGCGCGAAGCTGGCGGCAGGCGATAACAAGATCACCTTCAATGATGTGGCGGGACTTAAGGAGGAGAAGGAAGATCTCGAGGAGATAGTTGATTTCCTTAAAAATCCCGGAAAATACAACGACCTCGGCGCAAGGATACCCAAGGGCGTCATATTAACGGGCCCTCCCGGAACAGGTAAGACGCTGCTTGCAAAGGCTATCGCGGGTGAGGCGGGAGTACCGTTTTTCTCGATATCGGGCTCGGATTTCGTTGAGATGTTCGTCGGTGTCGGAGCTTCACGTGTGAGGGATCTGTTTGAGGATGCCAAGAAAAATGCACCGGCCATAGTTTTCATAGATGAGATAGATGCGGTCGCAAGGCGCAGGGGTACCGGCATGGGCGGCGGCCACGACGAGAGGGAGCAGACACTTAATCAGCTTCTCGTTGAGATGGACGGTTTCGGCGTGAACGAGGGCATCATCGTGCTCGCGGCCACCAACCGTATAGATATACTCGATCCCGCGATCTTAAGGCCCGGACGTTTTGACAGACGCATCGGTGTCGGAACGCCGGATGTGCGCGGAAGGGAGGATATCCTTAAGGTGCACTCGAAGAACAAGCCCCTGGCGGAAGATGTCGACCTTGAGCAGATAGCAAGAACGACGGCGGGCTTCACGGGAGCGGATCTTGAGAGCCTCATGAACGAGTCTGCGATCCTTGCTGCGAAGGAAGGACGTAAATATATAACCCAGGATGATGTCAAGGCTTCGTTTGTGAAGGTGGGCATCGGTGCCGAGAAGAAGTCGAAGGTAGTGAGCGAGAAGGAAAAGAAGATAACGGCGTACCATGAGTCGGGACACGCGATCCTCTTCCATCTGCTGCCCGATGTGGGACCTGTCTATTCGGTATCCATCATCCCCACGGGCATGGGTGCGGCCGGTTACACGATGCCGCTTCCCGAGAAGGACGAGATGTTCAACACCAAGGGCCGCATGCTCCAGGATATCATAGTATCCCTGGGCGGACGCGTGGCTGAGTCGCTCGTATTTGACGACATCACGACGGGTGCTTCCCAGGATATCAAGCACGCAACGAAGGTTGCCAAGAGCATGGTCATGAAGTACGGCATGTCCGATGAGATAGGTATCATTTCGTATGATAATGATGATGATGAGGTGTTCATAGGTCGCGATCTTGCGCACAGCACCAGGGGCTACAGTGAAAAGGTGGCCAGCCGCATAGATGAGGAAGTCAAGAAGATCATCACGGAGTGCTACGAGAAGGCCGAGAAGATTATAAAGGAAAATATCGATGTGTTGCACAGATCTGCCGCGCTTCTGCTTGAGAAGGAGAAGATAAGCAGGGAAGAGTTTGAAGCACTGTTTGAGGAGGAACCATTATGCGAAGCATAATTCAGGATGGTTCCGACGACTGGTCATGAGGAGGGACCCGCTTGCGGGAGGAGTCCTTATGACATACCAAAAAGGAGAAACCAAATAAATATGAAAAAAAGAGCTATAATAGCGGCTTTACTGATTTCTGTTCTGACAGGCGTTGTGGGAAACACAGCGCCTGTATCAGCAGCACCGAAATATGTCGATACTTCAAAATATGAGGAACTTGATAAGGTATATTCGGATTACTTCCGTATAGGTGTCGCGGTCCAGGCCATAGACCACTGGAACGATCCGACGGCGGAGATCGGGAATCCGGATAAGGAGGCACTTATCGAGAGGTGCTTTAACAGCATGACCTTCGGGAATGAACTTAAGCCGGCTTATAATTTTGACGCCAAGTCAAAGACATTATTCAAGGTCGATCCCGCGGCCGAAGAACTGCTCACCTTTGCCAAGGAGCACGGCATACCGGTCCGCGGCCATACCCTCGTATGGCATTCGCAGGTAAACCCCGCGATCTTTGCGAAAAATTACAAGGCAGTTTCCAAAGGAAAACAGACCGATAAGTGGGACGCAGAGCTTGACGAGGACTGCCTCGTGAGCCGTGATGAGCTTTTAAAGAGGCTTCGTACCTACATCTACGGTGCGATCGAATATACTTACAAGAACGGTTACGGCGACGTGATCTATGCGTGGGATGTTGTGAACGAGGCTGTCGAGGAGAAGGATCCCGACGGACTGCGCGAGAGTTACTGGAAGAAGATAATCGGACCGGAGTACCTGTATTACAGCTTCCTGTATGCGAGGGAGGCCTGTGTTAAGTATTCGAAGCAGTACGCATCGCTTTACGGATTAAAGGGCAAGGATCCCGATTGTTCTAAGATCATGCCGGAACTTTTCTATAACGATTACAATGAGTGGTTCCCCGCAAGGATAAAGACGACGGTGAGGTTCATATCAGAAGATAAGTTCAATGCCGGGCAGTCCATGGTAAAGAGCGATGTGATAGCAAAGGACGGTGACGGTACCATCCTCGGTGACGGGCTTATCGACGGCATCGGCATGCAGGGGCACATCGATTCGACGCAGAACATCGGTCAGTACATGAGTGCTCTGGAAGCGTATGATAAGTGCATCGGAAACGTCCAGATAACCGAGCTTGATGTAGGGATAAAGACCAGGAACGAGAAGGGTTATTACAAGCAGGCAAAGTTCTATTATGATTTCTTCAAGGCTCTTGTGGATGAGGTCTACA
>JAFSZZ010000147.1 GCA_017458765.1 Lachnospiraceae bacterium
ATGATGGCTTCTCATCTGAAAGAAAATATGGCTGCGGAACGAGTTCTTCTTGACCCGCACCAAGATAATAAAAGGGCTATAAGGGCATACGAGAAAGCCGGGTTTAAAATCATTAAATCGCTTCCAAAACATGAGATGTTTGAGGGAGAAAAAGTAGATTGCTGGCTGATGGAATTAGCAATGTAGATTCAAGTTTGTACATATAGAAACACTTTTGTAAAAAGGGAGTAAAATAAACCTGTATTATTCCTATCGGAAAGGAATGTCGATAGAGCAGATGATGTAAAGAGTATTGCTGAAGACATTATTTCTACAGGTGTTAAGACCGTGGATGCATATCATGTTGCGTGTGCAATACTTGCGGAGAGCGATTATTTTTTGACGACAGATGACAGACTGCTGAAATATAAAACAGACAAAGTACAGATAATTGATCCTACGGGATTCATAAGGGAATGGGAGGTGTTGAATAATAATGGCGACGAATAATGCAAGCACAGCTGAAATCATGGACAGAGGCATCAGTTGTCTTATTGAGCAGCTTGGGATGATAGAGACAGAACGCTTTATATCCGTTCTCCTACGAGAGAAATCTGATTATACAAGATGGAGGAAGTTATATTTTAAAGATGTAAGTTCTGATGAATTCCACACTGCTTCGGTGGAGTATGGGAAGGTTAATCCGCTTTAATACGAAGTGATAGAATTGGAACAATTGGAGAAACGAAAGTGGTACGGTTTTGGTACGGTAGGAATTGGCGACCCTCAAACCTCCTTTCTGAGCGGATTTGTGGGCTTCCTACCTATTCAAGTCCCATCCTCCGCATTTTAAGTACAAATAAGGAGCGTGGTTAAATAAGCCACGCTCTTATTATGTTTAAAAACAATATCCCTTACAGGGAATCTCTGAGGCTTTACAAGTGTTTTGCCTGAATATGTTTCAATGGAAGGGATCGGTTGACAGGACATTTGGACCGTATTGTGATATACTTAATCAAGATGAATTTAAAAGTGTGAAGTGGCGGAAATTTCAATAACCGGTGATCCGGCAACGGTGGATTGGGAAGGATTTATGGATAAGGAAAATGAATTTAAAACGGTAAGTGTTGATGGCTGTGAGATTTTGGGCAGGGGAGTCTATGGGGTGGTGTACAAAATTGCTCCGGATACAGTGGTAAAGGTATACAGACCTGATGTCCCTTTGGAAAAAGTAAAGCTGGAGAAGGAGAGGGCAAAAAGAGCCCTGATCCTCGGGGTGCCTACGGCTATTTCCTTTGACATCGTAAAAGTTGGTGACAGCTTTGGCGCAGTGTATGAACTTCTTGATTCAGAACCCATGGAGCAATTCGTAAATGCAAGCAGAGATAATCTTGACTATTTTATTGAAGCGAGCGCAAAACTGCTCAAGGAAATACATTCGATCGATGTTACGACAGATGAGCTGTCCGATATGAAGGCTGATCATATTAAATGGATCGAAGATATCAGAGAGTGGGTAGGAGAGGATTGTTATAAAAAAGGTCGTGAGATCATAGATAAAATACCGGATTCCCGGAAGCTGCTGCATGGAGATTTTCATATGAAAAACATTATCCTTTGTGGCGGTGAACCCATGCTTATAGATATGGATACACTTTGCTATGGCGATGGGATATTTGATCTTGCCACGATCACCAATTCATATCTGATATTTCCGCATATAGATGCTTCCGCAGCCACACAAAAACTCGGTATATCCGTGCGGGACGCTGAGTATGTTTGGGATAAGACACTCTCTCTTTATCTGAAGGGTAAGGGCAAAGCTGAGATAGAAGAAGAAAAGATCAAATGTCAGATACTTGGAATAGTAAGGATACTCGGCTATGCAAAGAGCGGGAAGATAAAGGATGAGGCTGTGGCGGAAATTCTACGCACTAAATGTGTGGATCTTTTTAAACAGCTGGTTGGATGAAGATGGAGAACAGGAACTTAAGTTTCAGGAAAAGGATGATCATATCGCTTGCGCTGATCGTCTGTCCGGCAGTAAGGACTATTTAGATAAATATGCATCAATCCGCAGCGTTCGGATCAAACTCAAATGATGGCATGAGCTGGAGCTTGAAGAGGTTCAGCTCGTGCTTTCTGTCTATAAGGGCTTTGGTCTTATCATCATCTATAACACCTTCCCTTATATATCTGTCGAGAACGGCATAAGTAAAGCCGAGATTATCTTCATCAGTCCTTCCGCACAGGCCGTCCGAAGGTGTCTTGTCAACGAGGTTTACGGGGAGACCGAGGAGCTTTCCTATCTGCTTTACTTCCGTTACGGTAAAATGGGAGAGGGGACTGAAATCTCCGGCGGAATCACCGTATCTGGTGCTGTATCCGACCCAGTCTTCCGACAGATTGCAGGTATTTGCAACACGTCCGTTATGGCACTGGGATACCGCGTACAGGGTGGACATACGTATGCGCGGAGGAAGATTTATCCTGGACTGATCCGTTATCTCTAAGTTTTTGTCGGTCATTTCCTTAAGGAGCGCTGATACCGCACCTGAAATATCAATGGTATAATTCCTGATATCAAGATGCTTTACGACTGCGAGAGAATCATTTATGTCAGCCTGTATCCCGTTTGGCATGAGGACACCTATCACACGGTCATTACCGAGAGCAGCGGTACACAATCCTGCGGTAACGGTTGAGTCCTTGCCGCCTGAAATCCCTATGACAGCAGGAGATTCGGGTCCGTTTTTACCGAACCAGTCGCGTATCCATTCTATACATTCGTTCATTGCCTTCTGAGCGTCAAAGCTGTACATGATGATCCCTCCGTTGTTTTGATATGATTATGAAGTATATCAAAACATGGGGATTTTTGCCAATATTTTTGCTTTTATTATGGTTATTTGGTCATCTTTAGGTTAAAATATTATATGATCTACATATTACGAAAGGCTGTGTAAGACATACTGATGGGAATCGCTACAACGGAAGAGCTGTATAAGGAATACTATAATAAGGTTTTCGGATATGTGTACAACCGTATCGGCAATAAGGAAGAGGCGGAAGATATAACAAGCGAGGTTTTCCTTAAGGCATGCCGTTCGTTTGAAGGATTCGATCCCGGGAAGGCATCGGTATCAACATGGCTGTATACTATCATGAGAAATACACTGACCGATCACTTCCGTAAGGGAAGAGATGCGGAGGAACTTTCGGAAGAACTGCCTTCGCATGAGAACATCGAGGACAGTTATATATCGCAGGAAGAACTTGAGCGTCTTGCAAATGCACTTAAGAAGCTTACGAAGGAACAACAGGAAATAATAGTTTTAAGATATTATGATGACCGTTCGCTGACCGAGATAGCGGATATGCTTGATATAAGCTACGGTATGATAAAGGTCAAACATAAGAGTGCGCTGAATGCCCTTAGGGGATTATTATAGATCATTGCCGTATTTGTGTTTTCTGCGTATAAATAAACAAAGGTATTTTGCAGAAGACTTCGGCGGAGGTTTGGAAATATGGAAGAAAAACTTAGAAGACTGTTTGATTTTCAGAGATTTGCAGGGAATGAGAGTCTTAAGGAGATCATAGACGGAGTTGAAGCCCGTGTGAGAATGGTACCGCTGTCATACGATGAACTTAATAATGTTGCGGCTGCCGGATCCTTGCAGGTTAAGCCGCCGTTTAATGATCCCAACATAAAGAACACATAGCCTTATCGGAGGAATGATGGAAGGATCGGAGTTATTCAGGAAAAAAAGTATTGAACGGGTTTCCACGCCGGAGAAGCTGAATGATTATATCAGAGTTACCACTCCGTCGGTCTGGGCAGTGCTCATAGCGACTGTGATACTGATGGTGGGAATTCTCGCCTGGGGTGTTTTCGGAAGAGTAGATATACATGATGCTAACGGCGAAGTAAAAACGGTTGCCCCCATAACATTTGTGACCAATTAGGAGAATGAAGTGGTGGAGCAGCAGAAAAACCAAAAAGTAAAATCACCGGTCAAAGGCAGGGTTGCGAAGGTGCCTGTTATCATGCAGATGGAGGCACTTGAATGCGGCGCTGCCTGTCTTGCTATGGTGCTGGCATATTATGATAAATGGATACCGCTTGAACAGGTCAGGGAAGACTGCGGTGTATCAAGAGACGGCTCCAAAGCAGGTAATGTTCTTCGCGCAGCCAAGAACTACGGCCTTGAGTGCCAGGGGTTCCGTATTGAGCCGGATGTGCTTAAGAATGAAGGTGAATTCCCCTGCATCGTGCACTGGAATTTTAATCACTTTATAGTTGTTACGGGATTTAAGAACGGTAAGGTATATATAAACGATCCGGCAAGAGGCAGTTTATCGATTCCGGAGAAGGATTTCGATGAAGGCTTCACAGGCATATGCCTTATGTTTGAACCGACAGAGGAATTTGTCCCTTCCGGAAAAAAGAGGAGCGTACTTCAATATGCGATAAAGAGGATGCACGGTACGGGAGGAGCAGTTGCTTTTACTGCGCTCACGACAATGCTCGCATCTGTTGCCGGGATAATAAACACAGGATTTTCAAGGGTATTTATCGATCAATTGCTGACAAAGAGAGATCCGCAATTCCTGTTTCCTTTTCTTGTGCTTTTAAGTGTTTTTTCGGGAGTACAGGTTGTATCATTATGGATACAGGCGATCTACTCGCTTAAGATAAACGGCAAGATGGCCGCTTACGGTAATACTTCATATTTCTGGCATGTCCTTCATTTGCCCATGAAGTTCTTTTCACAACGTCTCGCGGGAGATATCGAACAGAGAAGGGCGACAAATGCATCCATCGCCGAGAGCTTTGTCAATACACTTTCACCGCTTGTCATGAATACGGGCATGATGATATTTTATCTTGTCGTGATGCTGCGCTATTCTGTGATCCTTACCATCGTAGGTCTGTTAAGTGTACTTATCAATCTGTTTACGGCGCGCATTATTTCAGGCAAGAGGATAAACATAACCCGTGTAATGATGCGTGACGGCGGCAAACTCGCGGCAGCAACGGTATCGGGTATCGAGATGATAGAAACGATAAAATCAAGCGGTGCCGAGAACGGTTATTTCAGAAAATGGGCCGGTTACCAGGCGAGCGTCAACACACAGCAGGTCAAGTTCGCAAAACTTGATGCATATTTGGGCTCCGTACCTGCTCTGATATCGGTGATAGCCGACAATGTTGTTCTTATCCTCGGTGTCGGTCTCATAATCCACGGTGATTTTACTCCCGGTATGGTAATGGTCTTTCAGGGATTTCTGACAAGTTTTCTTGTCCCGGCAGGCTCAATGATCTCGGCAGGTCAGGCTATCCAGGAGATGCGTACGGATATGGAGAGGATCGAGGATGTAATGTCATATCCGGCCGATGTGAATGAAGATGATGATCCGGCGGTAAATGATACTGATGAGAAAAAGGGAAAGCTTTCGGGAAGCTTTGTCATGAAGGATATAACATTCGGGTACTCAAGGCTTTCCGATCCGCTTATAGAAGGCTTTGATCTTGAACTTAAACAGGGGCAGAGCGTTGCTTTTGTCGGGGCTTCGGGATGCGGTAAGTCGACCCTTGCCAAGCTTATTTCAGGATTATACCGTCCGTGGAACGGTGAGATACTGTTTGACGGCAGGAAGATAGAGGAGATAGACAGGAATGTTTTCACGGGATCCGTAGCTGTCGTTGATCAGGATATCATCCTTTTTGAGGATACGATAGCCAACAATATCAAGATGTGGGATGAAACGATAGAGGATTTCGAGATGATCCTTGCGGCCCGTGATGCGCAGCTCCATGAGGATATCATGCAGCGCGACGGAGGCTATTCATATAAACTGAGGGAAGGCGGACACGATCTGTCGGGCGGTCAGAGGCAGCGTATGGAGATAGCACGTGTACTCGCACAGGATCCGACAGTGATAATAATGGATGAGGCTACCAGCGCACTTGATGCCAAGACAGAATATGAGGTGGTAAAGTCCATAAAGGACAGAGGAATAACCTGTGTGGTTGTTGCGCACCGCCTTTCGACTATCCGGGATTGCGATGAGATAATCGTGCTTGATAAGGGAAAGGTTGTTGAAAGAGGAACGCATGATGAACTTATGAAAAAGAACGGGTTGTATACGGAACTTGTAACGGCGGAGTAGGAGGAACCGTAAAATTGGGTTGGTTCGATGAACAGATAAAAGCAAGAAAAGAATCCGATGATAAGGCGGTCGAGGACTCGTTTTTAAAGATCGCCGGATCCGTAATGGGACGCAGGCTTTCGGCTGCCCTTAATGACAAGCGTACGCAGACGAAGGACGCGATAGAGGATGTGCTTAAGTATTACGGAGTGGAGCATAAGGAGATACCGAAAGGATTGGAGGAGATAGAGGAAGTGCTTGAATACCTCCTTCGTCCAAGCGGGATCATGGCAAGGGATGTGGAACTTGAGAAGGGATGGAGAAAGGATGCTGCCGGCGCAATGCTCGCCACGTTTAAGTCAGACGGCAGTGCAGTAGCACTCATTCCGTCAGCTATAACGGGATATAACTTCCTGAATCCCGAAACAGGTAAAAAAGAGAGGGTAAATGCCTCAAACGAAGAGCTCTTTGATAAAGAGGCATATGTGTTCTATAAACCGTTTCCCACTAAAGCCTTAAGGGTTTCAAGTCTGCTCCGTTTCATATGGGATAACATCGAAATATCGGGTATCATCTGGTATGCGGTCTTCTGCCTTATCGTGATACTTATCGGTATGCTTGCGCCATGGTTTTCCAAGATGCTGTTTTCGGATATACTCAAACAGAAGAGCCTCAGGGTTCTTATGGCAATGGCAGTATTTATGATATGCACATCCGTAAGCAGTGCTCTGTTCACTACGGTAAAGTCGCTGCTGCTCCAGAAGATAAGCATCCGGCTCGATCTCAGCGTGGAATCGGCGACAATGATGAGGATACTGTCGCTGCCGGCTTCGTTTTTCAAGGATTTCAGTTCGGGTGAACTTTCAAACAGGGCGCAGTACATTAATTCTCTTGTGTCAATGCTCCTTAATGCCGGACTGTCGACAGGGCTTACATCGGTATTTTCACTCATATATATCAGTCAGGTGTTCAAATACACTCCCGGACTTGTTGCCCCCGCACTCATGATCACGCTGATCACCGTTATCATTTCCGTTGTGACGGCGCTGATGCAGATGCGCATTTCCAGAGAGAGGATGGAGGCAACAGCCAAGGAAAGCGGTTTGGGATATGCACTTGTTTCGGGCATACAGAAGATAAAGCTTGCAGGTGCCGAGAAAAGGGCATTTTCAAAATGGGGTCAGTTATATGCAAAGGAAGCACAATATACCTATGATCCGCCTCTTTTTATCAAGGTTAATCCGGTTGTTACATTGGTTGTTTCCCTTGCGGGAACTATCGTGATGTATTATGAGGCTGTGTCGCAGGGGGTTTCCGTATCGGATTATTATGCATTTAATTCGGCGTACGGCATGGTGAGCGGTGCGTTCATGTCTCTTGCGGGCATCGCCGTTACGATAGCACAGATCAGTCCCGTACTTAATATGGCAAAACCTATTATGGAAGCGGAACCCGAGATATCGGGAGATAAGATGATCGTCGAGCGTCTGTCGGGCGGGATCGAACTTAACAATATCTCATTCCGATACAGCGATGATATGCCTCTGGTGATCGACGATCTGTCACTTAAGATACGGCCGGGAGAATATGTCGCGATAGTCGGAAAAACAGGATGCGGCAAGAGCACACTCCTTAGGATCCTGCTCGGATTCGAGATGCCGCAGAAGGGTGCCGTATATTATGACGGCAAGGATATACGCAGTATCGATCTCAAATCACTTAGGAGCCGTATAGGAACGGTTATGCAGGACGGAAAGCTGTTCCAGGGCGACATCTATTCAAATATCGTCATATCCGCGCCATATCTGCCATTGGATGCAGCATGGGATGCGGCGGAACTTGCCGGGATGGCAGAGGATATCAAGGAAATGCCAATGGGGATGTTTACCATGATCTCGGAAGGTCAGGGCGGTATCTCGGGAGGACAGAAGCAGCGTCTCATGATAGCGCGTGCCATTGCTCCGAGACCCAGGATACTCATGTTTGATGAAGCGACAAGCGCACTTGATAATATCACTCAGAGAAAGGTATCCGAATCACTTGATTCGCTTAACTGTACAAGGATAGTTATCGCACACAGACTGTCGACGATAAGACACTGCGACAGGATCATAGTGATAGATAAGGGTAAGATAACCGAAGAAGGCACTTATGATGAACTCATGGAGAAGAGAGGCTTTTTTGCCGATCTGGTCGCAAGACAGCAGGTGGATATGGAGAGCGAAAATGCAGGATGAGTGTGAATGAGTTCACAGAACGGGATAATGTAGGGCAGGGATGTCCTCTCCCCCGGATCCTGTATTGCAAAGTGCAACAGACAGAGAATACCCGGGGATTTTTGACAGTGTCATTCCGGATATCGTGTAATAACCTGTTTTATGATCGAAATAAATGTCCTTAAGGCTGTCGGCGATCGTGTTTTCACTATCGGAACCACACGGCTTAAAACGGCAGCTGCCGGTTTCTTCATCAAGCTCGGTCACGGTAAAAGAGTCCATCGGCAGTTTCATGCCAAGTCCTACGGCTTTCATAAAACTTTCCTTAAGAGTCCATATCCGGTAGAAACTTTCCGCATCTTTGATAAACCCCTGTTCCTCTTTTGCAAAGAAGCGTTCGGCGATCTGTTCCTTATCATTCCCGATGGTTTCGATATCTGCTCCGACAGGGCTTTTTCCGACGGCGCATATTGAGTAGTCGCCCGAGTGCGACAGGGAGAAATGGAATTCATGCTCCGCATCCAAAAATATATGCGGCTTGCCGTATCCATCGACAGCGGGATCCGTCGGTAAGGGCATATCCGGGAGGCTTACGGAAACTGCATGATCCAGCAGGGCATGTGCCAGCAAGGTCCTTCTGCGGTCCGCATCGAACCTGTATCTTCCTGAGGCCTTAGCATGGCGGGCACAAACAAGTCCAGTAAGATACTGTGTTGTATAGTCATTTATATTTCCGATATAGATATCCATATAAGACAATTTAAGATATAGGATATAATAATTCAAGAGTAATGTTCAAAAGATGCGAAATGTCATAGGATAATGACATCGGTAGGTAAATCTGTTATTATATAATTGCTGTTTATATACAGATTAATGTATTTAAAGGTGAGGTGAAAAATATGATCTGTCCTAAATGTAATTATGAAAATGAGGATAGCGCACGTTTCTGCGGAGGATGCGGCAGCGAACTCATTAAGCAGGAGGAGCAGAAGACGGAAACGGAAAAGGCCCCCGAGAAGAAAACGGAGGTTGAGAAGGCCCCTGTGAAGAAGGCTGATACCGGGAAGTCCGATAATAAAAAATGGATAATCCCCATTGTCATCGGTGCGGCATTGTTCGTTTTTCTTGTGTCGGGGATAATAGCGGCTGTTGCCGTGCTCAGTTATAAGAAACTGACCGTTGACGGGAAGGATGCTGTTTACGAAGAAGAGCAAAGGCCCGGACGCGATGAAGAGAAGGGCGATCTGAAAGATACGGAAAAGGAACGTAAGGATAATAAGGATGCCGGGGCTGAGAACGATAAGGGTTCGGGTAAGGTGAAGGGACTTGAGCGTGCATCGATGATCGATAAGGATGCCGAGCAGTATTATGATGACTCTCTTGTTCCGAGCGTTCCGGATTACAGGATAAAAGCGGATCTCAGTGATGTTTTCAATAAGCAGGATATCGAGTATCTTCCGGACTCCGCGAAGGAGAAGCTTGCCGATAACCATTTTGTTGTAATGGAAGGCGGCGGACTGGAATTCTATGATATCTATGAGAGCAACAGATACGGACAGACACCCAGTTTTGTTACGGTTGATTCCATGATGCATACCTACCATCTGTATTTTGCGCATCTGCTCAAGAATCTTGAGAAGGATGAGCTGTACGATGAATTAAGGGATCTTTCGGAAGAGATGTATGAGGAATCCTTAAGACAGTATAAGGAACTTGAAGGAAGTGAATGGGAGAGGGCTGCGCTCCGTAACGTTGCATTTTTCACGATAGGAAGCAGACTCTTAGGTGATAAGGTCGAGGTATTGCCGCAGATAAAGGGCGTTGTTCCGGATGAACTTGACCTTATTGAAAAAGGCGATGTGACCGAATCACCGCTGTTTGGCAGTTTTGAGGACTACTCCCAGTATAAGCCGAGAGGATATTATGCTGACGATCCGGTCCTTGAGAAGTATTTTCAGGGTATGATGTGGTACGGCAGAAGAGCCTTCGAGCAGAGCAGCGAGGATCATATGAGGAGCGCTCTTCTTATGACGCTTGCCATGTCTGATGAGAGACTGTCAAAGTGGGAAGGGATATATACGGTCACATCCTTCTTCGCGGGCGCGAGCGATGACAATACTTACTATGAATTCAAGCCTGCGATAGATAAGGCATACGGCAGGATAGATGATGTGAGCGAGCTTGCAGGCAACGACAAAGGATTTGAAAAATATTATGCGCTCACAAAGGATATGGCTCCGCCCAGGATCAATTCGATACCTGTGTGGCAGACCGACGAAGAGAATGTGATCACATCATTCAGATTCATGGGACAGAGATTTTCGATAGATGCGACCGTATTCCAGCAGCTTATGTACAGGAGCGTTGAGGAGAACAGAGACGGAGATAAGAGGATGCTTCCGGATGCGCTTGACATACCGGCGGCACTCGGATCCGAGACGGCATATGAGATCCTTGATGAGCAGGGTGATACCGAATATAAGAATTATCCCGAGAAGATGCAGGAGTTAAGGGAAGGCATAGAAGAGCAGGAAGACGGCGAACTGTGGAACGCAAGCCTGTATGCACAGTGGCTTAACACTTTAAGGCCGATACTTAAGGAAAAGGGTGAAGGCTATCCTGTCTTCATGCAGTCAAAAGAGTGGAACAAGAGGGCAGTGGAAGGATTCCTCGGGAGTTATGCGGAACTTAAGCACGATACGATCCTTTATTCCAAACAGGCCATGGCCGAGATGGGCGGCGGCTGGGACGAGGAGCTGGATGACCGCGGTTATGTTGAACCGGAGCCGGTCATTTATTCCCGTTTTGCACTGCTTGCCGAAAGTACGATGAACGGTCTTAATGATTACGGAATGCTTGAAAAGGATGATGCCGAAAACCTCAAGCATATGGCAGAACTTGCAAGGAAGCTTGTGATCATATCGGAGAAGGAATTAAGGAATGAGACACTGTCGAAGGACGAATATGATCTGATAAGGGATTTCGGCGGAGATATTGAGCATCTGTGGGCAGATGCGGTTAAGGAAAACGATGATGAATATCCAAGGTCGGATGAAAAGCCGGGCGCAATAATCGCAGACGTTGCAACGGATCCCAACGGAAGCTGTCTTGAGATAGGTACCGGAAGGGTGGATGATATTTACGTTATATGTCCCGTAGACGGTACATTAAGAGTGTGCAGGGGACCTGTATACAGCTTCTATGAATTTGCATGGCCGATATCCGACAGGCTGACCGATAAGGAATGGCGTGTGAAGATCGGAATATGGCCCGAGCATGATTATGAATTCAACAAGGATGAGAGCATAAAGCAGCCTGAGTGGACACAAAGCTACAGGTCACGTCATGAATGGGATAATTAAGAAAAGGATATTTATAACCGGGATGACGATAGTAATAGCGGCAGCAATGACTGCCGCTATTTTTGCCGCTTTGTATTATACCGGATGCCTGCTCCCGCGCTGGGCAAAATGGCATGATGTCACGATAGTACCTGAACCTGACAATCCCGTGGATGAAGGACCGGATATGATAGAGCTTAAGCACCGTAAGGTACGTGCATACAAGGACGGCAGGTGCATATTTGAGTCGCCGGGAATATGCAGGGTACAGAACGTGTTTTATGAAGATATCGACAGGGACGGTAAGAGAGAACTTATATTTCTAAACTTCAATGTCGGACGTTTCGGAAGCCATCGCCCGTTCTGGGTCGGCAGGAATGAGAGAAAATGGTTCCAGCATATCTATATCTACGATTACATAAGCGAAGAAGAGATGTTCAGACCGATATGGATGGCATCGGATATAGGCATGGATGCGGTGGATATGAGGATCAAGGATAAAGGTGTGGTTGAAATGGAAGACAGATACGGCGCAAGATCCGACTGGATGTGGATATCATTCGGATTAAGATGCGTGAGCGAATGAAATAAAATAAAATGTAATACAGGTGTTATTAAAATGATATTGTTTGACATATTTATGATAAACGATACAGCGGGCTTTATAGGATAAGCCGCATGGGGTATAATCAAAGGAGTGCTTTACAGAGTAAATGCTGTTAAATATAAAAATGATCAGGAGGGTTACAAATGAGTAATGTTAAGGAATTGATCGAAAGCGGCAAGGCAGTCATGGGACTTGAATTCGGATCGACAAGGATCAAGGCGGTGCTCATAGGAGAGGACTTTGCTCCCGTTGCGAGCGGTGCGCATGACTGGGAGAACAGGTATGAGAACGGTGTATGGACCTACAGTCTTGATGATATCCATAACGGGATTCAGGACTGCTACCGCGATCTTAAGGAGGATGTTAAGAAGCAGTACGGCGTAGAGCTTAAAAAGCTTGCGGCTATCGGTATATCCGGAATGATGCATGGTTATCTGCCTTTTGATAAGGACGGGAAGCTGCTTGTTCCTTTCCGTACATGGCGTAATACGATAACGGGTGAAGCGGCGGCTGCTCTTACGAAGGAGTTTGATTTTAACATACCGCAGCGTTGGAGCATTGCTCATCTGTATCAGGCTATATTAAACGGCGAGGATCATGTAAAGGATATAACCTTCTTTACGACTCTTGCGGGATACATACACTGGAGGCTGACGGGACAGAAGGTAATGGGTGTTGGCGAAGCTTCCGGAATGTTCCCGATAAATGATGATACCCGTGATTTTGACAAAAAGATGACAGATAAATTCAATGCCCTCATTTCAGGCAAGGGATTTTCATGGAAGCTTGAGGATATACTTCCGAAGGTGTTAAATGCCGGCGATGATGCAGGCAAACTTACCGAAGACGGTGCTCGTTTCCTTGATCCTTCAGGTGATCTTGAGGCAGGCATTCCATTATGTCCTCCCGAAGGTGATGCTGGAACGGGAATGGCAGCCACCAATTCGGTTGCAAAGAGGACAGGTAACGTATCCGCAGGTACATCATTCTTTGCAATGGTTGTACTTGAGAGATCGCTTAATAAGGTGCATGAGGAACTTGACATGGTAACGACGCCCGACGGAGCTCCTGTAGCCATGGCACACTGCAACAACGGGACAACGGATCTTAACGGATGGGTAAACCTGTTTAAGGAATATGAGGAAGCCAAGGGCAACAAGCCCGATATGGGTGAGCTCTACGGACTTCTGTACAATAAGGCTCTTGAAGGTGACAAGAACTGCGGCGGTCTTCTGGCTTACAACTACAACGCAGGTGAGGCTATCACAGGACTTAATGCCGGCCGTCCTCTGTTCGTAAGGACACCGGATGCGAAGTTCACGCTTGCCAACTTCATGCGTTCGCATCTGTACGCATCGCTCGCCACTCTTAAGATAGGCTGCGATATCCTGTTCAAGGAAGAAAATGTCAAGGTAGACAAGCTGTACGGACACGGCGGGTTCTTCAAGACCAAGGGAGTCGGACAGAGCATGCTTGCCGCTGCAATGAACGCACCGGTAGCCGTTATGAAGACAGCAGGCGAGGGCGGACCCTGGGGTATGGCACTGCTTGCAAAATATATGCTTGACGGTAAGGGTACCGAGCTTGGAACGTATCTGTCGGACAAGGTGTTCGGCGGTGACAGCGGTGAAGTGATGGCTCCCGATCCGGCAGACGTAAAGGGATTTGATGAGTACACGGAGGCATATAAGAAGACACTTAAGGCTGAAGCTGCTGCTGCGGAGAACTTTACAATATAGTTAAGAATGGAATTAAAACGGTCCGATAAAACGGACAGTAAATAATATGCAATGAAAGGTAGATAAAAATGCTCGAACAACTTAAAAAAGAAGTATATGAAGCAAATATGGAACTGCCAAAACGCGGACTCGTAACTTACACATGGGGAAACGTTTCCGGGATCGACAGGGAGAGCGGATACTTTGTGATCAAGCCGAGCGGTGTTGATTATGATGTGCTCACTCCCGATGATATGGTGGTGATGGATCTTGAAGGAAACAGGGTGGAAGGTAAATATAAACCCTCAAGCGATACCGCAACGCATCTCGAACTGTATAAGAAATATCCCGAGATCGGCGGTGTTGTACATACTCATTCGCCTGAAGCGGTTGCGTGGGCTCAGGCAGGAAGGGATATACCGTTATACGGTACCACGCATGCGGACTATTTTCTCGGTCCCATCCCCTGTGCAAGGAACTTAACGACAGAGGAGATAAATGAGGCATACGAGAAGAATACGGGACTTGTTATAATCGAGACCTTTGAGGAGAGGAAGATAAATCCCGTATATACTCCGGCCGTGCTGTGCAAGAACCACGGACCGTTCACATGGGGCAAGGATGTGGCGGAAGCGGTGCATAATGCGGTTGTGCTTGAAGAGGTTGCCAGGATGGCAAGGAACACAGAACTTATCAACCCGGATGTAAAGCCTGCGCCCGATAATATCAAGGAGAAGCATTTCTACCGTAAGCACGGTGCGAATGCATACTACGGACAGTAGAAGAGTGATCCGGAAGGATCGTGATGATCTGTAAGACAAATATCATAAGGAAAAGTATATCGGGCCGCAAAGGCTTGGGATGGAGGTATAATGGCAAAACTTGTTATAAATGAAACCAAAAAACTCGGTACGATCGCACCCGAGATATACGGTCATTTTTCGGAGCATCTCGGAAGATGTATCTATGAAGGGCTTTATGTCGGCGAGGATTCGGATATTCCCAATGTGAACGGGATGAGGACTGATGTTGTCGAAGCCCTTAAGGAAATAAAGGTGCCGGTATTAAGGTGGCCGGGCGGATGCTTTGCTGATGAATATCACTGGCGAGACGGTATCGGTGAGAAGAGCTCCAGAAAAAAGATGATAAATACCCATTGGGGCGGAGTTACCGAGGACAACAGCTTCGGAACACATGAGTTCATGGAACTGTGCCGCCAGTTGGGATGCAAGACCTATGTTAACGGCAATCTCGGGAGCGGGACCGTTCAGGAGATGTCGGAGTGGGTTGAGTACATGACATTTGACGGATTGTCACCCCTGGCAGAACTGCGTAAGAAAAACGGTTCCGAGAAGCCCTGGAAGCTTGATTATTTCGGGGTAGGTAACGAGAACTGGGGCTGCGGCGGAAATATGACACCTGAATATTACGGTAATGAGTACCGCCGCTATCAGACATATGTACGGCAGTACAATAAGGACCATCAGGTTAAGAAGGTATGCTGCGGAGCTAATTCCGAGGACTATTTCTGGACGGAGGATGTCCTTAAGACCTGTTTTGAACATGTAAATCCGGATCAGCATGGTTTCATGGATTATCTGTCGCTCCATTATTACACCATGCCTCTTGGATGGGAGCCGAAGGTGAGTGCAACGGAGTTTGATGAGGATCTCTGGTATAAGACCCTGTGGGCGGCTCATCATGTTGAGGAACTTATCTACCGCCACGGCGCTATAATGGATCAGTATGATCCCGGCAAGAAGATAGGAATGTCAATAGATGAATGGGGAACCTGGTACCTGGTAGAGCCCGGAACGAATCCCGGATTCCTGTATCAGCAGAACACCATGAGGGATGCTCTTGTTGCCGGAATATCGCTTAATATCTTCAACAAGCACTGTGACCGTGTAAAGATCGCATGTATAGCACAGATGGTAAATGTCCTTCAGTCGGTGATCCTTACGGAAGGTGAGAAGATGGTAAAGACACCCACCTGGTATGTCTTCAAAATGTTCAGGGATCATCAGGGCGCAGAGCTTCTTGAGAGTTCCATATCCGGCTCAGGTATGACCGGTGTGCAGGATGACCGCATGGTTCCGGAGATCACGGAGTCCGTATCCGAAAAGGACGGGGTTATCACGATAACGTTAAATAACCTTTCGATGACAGAGGATAAGGAGTTAAGCGTTCAGTTTGCACAGGATAAGAAATATGAGGTCGTTGAGGCCAATATCTTAAAGAGCACAGCTCCTCAGGATTTCAATGACTTTGATGCTCCCGATAAGGTAAGGGCGGAGGAGTATAAGTCATATAAGGCTGACGGCAGAGGCTTTAAGCTCACGCTTCCCAAGGCAAGCGTTGTGGAACTGAGGGTCAGGTAAGACCTGTGTGACATTTGCATGAAACAGATAAATCTGATATCATAATACCTGTTCCGGACGGTTTCGACCGGGACAGGTATTTTTGAGTATAAATGATCAGGGAAAGGGGAATTTCATAATGAAGAAGAAACTGTTAAAGGCAATGGCCGTGATACTTACGGCATTGTCAGTTTTCACATCCGTGCCTGTGAGCACGCAGGCAGCACCTCTTAAGATGGGTATCGACGTTTCATATCATCAGGGAGCTATCGACTGGAATGCCGTAAAGGCGAGCGGAGTCCAGTTCGCTTTCGTAAGGGCGGGAAGCTTCAAGAGCGGTACCGATGCTTATTTCCATCAGAACATGAAGGGCGCTATCGCCGCAGGGATACCTGTCGGCATCTACGTGTATTCCTATGCGACAACAACACAGATGGCTGCAAATGAGGCGCTTTTTGCGATCTCGGTAGCTAAGGATTACCCGGTATCATATCCGATAGCTTATGATATAGAGGATTCATATCATAAGGGAATGAGCATGGGCGATATACAGGCACTGATCAATACTTTCTGTAATACGATCGAAAATGCCGGCTATACGCCGATAGTCTATTCCGGCAAGAACTTCTTTAATTCCAAGATAGGAAATATCCCTCAGGATAAATGGGTGGCTCAGTATGCATCATCCTGTGATTATCCTGGATACAGCTTCTGGCAGTCCAGCTCGAAGGGACGTATAGGCGGTGTGAAGGGCAATGTGGATATAGATTATCAGTATAAGGATTATTCGGGCATAATAAAGGCCAACGGGTTTAAGACGCAGAAGGGCAAGACCTTCTATATGGAGAATTATATGATGCACAGGGGTTGGCTCGATCTTGGCGGTAAGAAGTATTATTTCGATCCTCTTCTCGGAACGATGCAGACAGGCCTTGTTGCGGATACCACGGGTGTTTATTATATGGGACCCGACGGAGCGATGCAGACGGGACTTGTGGATATAGCGGGAAATAAATTCTACTTCGATCCCAAGACCGGCGGCATGCTTACCAACACAACAGTGACGATAGGCAAGAAAACATATGTTATCGATCTGATGGGTATCGTTACGGATGCAACAGAGATGCTCAATGCGGCTGCCGCTGCAATGCAGGCCCTTCCGGCTGCGCCCGCCGTACCTGAACAGTAGAAGTGAGAAAAATACAGATATCAGGTGTTATCGATCTTTTGCTTTGATGATGTCCTGCTTTTTATGAACCGGGCGACCGTATCATATAAGTATCTGTAGATGGTCGAACATAAAACAGAACAGATGAAGTTGATCGGAACGAGTATAAAGAACAGCCATGCAAAATCCTTCATCTCGAAATACAGGCGTTTGGCATGATCGAAGATGATGATATCGAAGATGGCAGAAAACAGATATATCTCAAGCGAGACCGCGGATATCCTTTCCAGGATAAATCCCGCGGTCTTGCTCTTTATGTCGAAGTCATAGAGGAAAAGAAAGATGGCCGTTGAACAAATAGCGACCGTTATGCAATTATATCCGCAGTCGACCGTTCCGAGTATTCCCCAGATGAAATTGCCGCCTGCCGCGTACTTATATGATATGCCGGCATTAATGAACACCATTGCAATGATGATCAAAAACAGGATGAGTTTATTAAAATGCGGCTTGTTCTCTCTTATATAGCAGCCAAGGAAATAATAGAGAAGAGGGTAGAGCATCTGCCAGTAATTGGGTGCGGCCAGTTCGGCCACCGATCCGATCCATGAGACTATATCCGTATTTGAAGCCGAGAACAGTGATACAACGGGATAGAGCGTCGTTATGCATGCAAGGGAGATGAGGAGGATGTGCTGCTCCTTTTTGTTCCTTAAAGAGTGCCACAGCCTGTTAAGGAAGGGCGCTATGGCCATTAGCGAGAAGTAGAAGCCGACATACCAGGCAATAGTGTAATTGCCGAATGACGAAAGCGCTTCCTTTATACCGTATACCTTGCCGTAATAATAGTTACCCACAAAGATCTTTATCGTCGAAATGATGAAATATGCCGCGAACACGGGTATAAGGCTTAAGTAATGCTGTCTGTTAAGTTCCTTGTTACACTTGAAATATCCTGTGAGCATCATGTAGAGCGGCACGCAGCACAAGAAGAGCCAGCGCATCACGGTCATCATGAAAGTCACCCTGTCATTCAGCGGAGTGCTGTAATATCCGCAGTTAAAAAAGAAATGCACGGATACAACGAAGAGAGCGGCCGTAGACCTTACCAGATCAAGACCGGGAAGCCGTTTTTTGATCGTGCTGTTTGATTCATGTCCGGCTGTATTTATATTGATATTGTTAAGATTATTGTTTGCGTCAGTTACGGATTGCATGATCTTCACCCCATTTATATTAAGCGTACTTGCAACTATTCGGAACAGGCCCAAAATGCCGTGCGATTTTTGCTGATCCGGATGAATAAGTTACAAAATACAATACAGGATTTGAGTGTATTTGTAAAATAAAAAAGTTCCCGGGAATACCCGAGAACCTGTATCGGAGTGACTGGATTCGAACCAGCGGCCTCCACCTCCCTAAGATGGCGCTCTAACCAAACTGAGCCACACCCCGTTTCGCAACAAATTGTATTTTATAGGAAGTATCTTTGAATGTCAAGGA
>JAFSZZ010000148.1 GCA_017458765.1 Lachnospiraceae bacterium
CACCTCCGATACTATTATAGCATAATAACGCTACATACGCTACTATAAAATGCATAAAATTTGACAAAAAAATAAGGCTGTAAGCCTCATAATTACTGAATTTCTTGAAAATTATATGCTATACTAACTGTCAAAGACCCGCGAAATAGCAGAGGACATAAAAGTGTGATATAATATCGGAGAATTCCGGTATTATATTAAGTTTGGCCGGATCATATGTGAGAGTTAAGGAGGAGTATGATGAAAACAAGGGTTGCCATGATTTTCGGCGGGAAGAGCGTGGAGCATGAGGTTTCGGTGATCTCGGGCATCCAGGCGATACTTTCCATGGATACGGATAAATATGAAGTCATCCCCGTATACATGACTAAGAAGAATGAGATGTACATAGGCGAAGATATCGGTAATATCGAAGCCTACAAGGATATAAAGGCACTTCTTGACAGATCCCGGCGTGTGATAATGATAAATGAGAACGGAAGGGTCAAGCTGATGCCGTTTCCTCTTAAGAAGATCGGGAAGAATCCTGAGACGGAGATAGATATCGCATTTCCGGTGGTACACGGTACCAATGTAGAGGACGGTGCCTTTCAGGGTTATCTTAAGACGATAGGGATCCCCTTTGTGGGCTGTGATGTTACGGCTTCTGCCATAGGAATGGATAAATATATCATGAAGGCGGTGCTTAAGGAGGGAGATGTCCCCGTACTTGATGCCAGGCTCTATACCCTGTCGGATTATAAGGAGATCGATACCCTTCTTGATAATGTGGAGAAGGAGATAGGATATCCGGCCATAGTCAAGCCGGTAAACTTAGGTTCAAGCGTGGGTATCAGCGTTGCGAAGAACAGGGTGGAACTTACGAATTCGATAGATGACGCGTTCAGATATGCGACCAAGGTGTTAGTAGAGCATGCGATAAGCAGCCTTCGTGAGATCAACTGCTCGGTACTCGGTGATGAGAATGATGCGATAGCGTCCGAATGCGAAGAACCTCTGCATACCGAGGATATCTTAAGTTATGAAGACAAATATGTAAGTAATTCCAAGAACGGCGGCAGCAAGGGGATGGCAAGCGTATCACGTAAGATACCGGCGGAGATCTCCCCCGAACTTCGTGAGGAGATAAGGGATATGGCAGTAAAGTCCTTTAAGCTCCTTGGCTGTAACGGTGTAGCAAGGATCGACTTTATGATAGATGAAGAGAGCGGGAAGCTGTATTTCAACGAGATAAATACGATACCCGGATCCCTGTCTTTCTATCTGTGGGAACCGGTAGGGGTACCTTATAAGGAACTTTTGAGCAGGATGATCGACTTATGCCTTAAGAGAGCCCGCAGGGAAGAAGGCTTAACCTTTACCTTTGATACCAACATTCTTAATTCCGCAAGCTTCGGAGGCAGTAAGGGCGGAGCAAAACTGTAAAATAAGGCGAACGGCCCGGGGGACGGGCCGTTCTTTTAGGTATGAAATCTAAAACTATGAGAGAGTCTAAAGGAGATTATTTTCGCAAACTCTCATTTTCATGGTTTGTAATTGTAATATATCTTTGTTTTTGGTAATATTCTTCTTAAGAATTGACTTTTGGATTATCGTTTTTTGTCACGATATCAAGTGTGATTCGAGTCAGTAAGATCATTTCATTTATAGATGGGACTCAACTATGGATTTCAGCCGGTATGAGATATACGACTTTGATAATATTAGTGCATTTAATATGTCTACGGGCTATAAGGAGCGGAGCTATAAGATGCACTGGCATTCTTACGGCGAGATAATGCTCGTAGGTCCGGGCGATACTAATATATATCAGATCAACCAGACACGATATGAGCTTGCGGAAGGTGATTTTGTCCTCATCTGGCCCATGGAGATGCATGCTGTCATTGATGCTGACAGGGAGAAGGCTTTGGTCATACAGTTCAGTAATGCCTTTATGAATTCACTGTTCGATCTTCGCAGGATAATGCATTTCTATCACAATCTTCACGTTCTGTGCATCAATTCACATAAGCAGCTGGTAAATGAATTAAGGGTTATCGCGGATAAGATGAAAGATATTTTCTTTTCCGATAAAATAGACAGGGAACTTCGCTGCTGTATGCTGTTAATGGAGTTCATGCTCACACTTGATGAGCACAGGAACGAGTTTACGGAAGAGATAAGTGCAGAGGAGAGGACCAGTTACTCGGATGATATTTTAAAGAGGATGATCATGGTCACGGACTATATCAAGAACAACCTGACCGCCGATGACCTTTCACAGGGAGCAATGGCCCGGATGGCGGGAGTGAGTAAGGACTATTTTTCGAGGATATTTAAGAATGTGACCGGAATGAACTACAGTAAGTGGTTAAATACGATAAGGCTTGAGAAGGCCACGTCACTGTTATCACAGGAGAAAATGACGCTTACGGAGGTGGCGATGCTTTCCGGTTTTCAGAGCATTCCGAGCTTCAACAGGGTATTTCGCGAAGAGAAGGGAATGGCTCCCGGAGAATACAGGGCATTGTTTTCAAATGATAAGATCAACAGGGATAAACAATAATTGCAGGAGAACAGGGACATGGGAGAAAGAAAGAAACATTACGGGAATTTCAAGACGGTGGTTTATATTACGGCACAGGTTGCGGATTCCTTTACCAAAGAGAAGCTGTCGGAGGAATATGATTTTTTTGAGGAATATATAGGCCTTGATAAGGTTTATTTGGAAACCCACAGGGGCAGCATCGGAGCCGGCAACGGAGGCGTTGATGTTGACAGGGATAAGATAAGATGGATCAAAGACTTTTTTGAAAGCAAGGGAGTTGAGGTTTCCGGCGGTATCACTACCACAATAGATGATTTTGAAGGCGCAGAGCCCGGAAAGAGAAGGATATTCAGTACTTTCTGTTATTCGGATCCGGCTATGCGTGAACGTATAAAAAGTATATCGGAATACACGGCTGAGTTGTTTGATGAAGTGATACTGGATGATTTTTACTTCACCAACTGTACCTGTGAGAGCTGTATAAAGATGAAGGGTGACAGGGACTGGGTAAGCTTCCGTAAGGATCTTATGAAGGATGTTTCGGAGAATCTTATAGTGAAGCCTGCAAAAGCCGTAAATCCCAAGGTACGCATGGTCATAAAGTATCCTAACTGGCGGGAATCGTACCATTTTAACGGATATCTTCCCGATGAACAGCAGAAGATCTTTGATGCTACCTACATAGGAACGGAAACAAGGAGTCCCGCCTATGCGGATCAGCATCTGCCGGAATATTTAAGTTACTCGATCGTAAGATACATGGAGAACGCGTGGCCGGGAAGAAACGGAGGGGGATGGTTCGACCCTTATCAGTGCTGGTCGGTGGACAGATATCTTGAACAGGCATATCTTACAGCATTTGCGAAAGCTAAGGAGCTGATGCATTTCCAGTGGTCGGATATCGTGTACAATCCGTTTGTGACTCCTCTTAAGTTACAGTTAAGCAGGATTGATAAGATGCTTGATGATATCGGAACCCCTACAGGTATCCCTGCATATATCCCCTATGCTTCAAGCGGGGAGAACCATCTTGAGATGCGCCTTGGGATGACAGGCATACCCGTTGAGCCGACACCCGTCTGGCCGGAGGATGCAAAAAGAGTATTGCTCACCGAGAGTTCGGCGGCAGATGAAGATATCGTGGATAAGCTTGTCAAGTTCGTGGAAAACGGCGGGGATGCCGTGATAACAACCGGCTTCCTTAGAGCAGCGGGAGACGGATTAAGGGCAGCAGGCCTTACGGAAGCATATGTTAGCGACCGTAAGCTTGCGGTTACCAGATATCATATAACCGGTGATGATGCGGGTTATATCGATCATAAGAAGGCAATACTCTTCCCCGAGATCGTACACGGGAACAACGCTTCGTGGTCACTGCTCAACGGAGGAGACGGGGATTACCACGCTTCACTCTTCTTAAGAAGCGCATACGGGAAGGGCAGGCTGTATATCATGGCAGTTCCCGATAATAATGCCGATATATACAGGATACCGCGGGTGGCCACGGATGTGTTCAAACGCATGATGAGCCCCGAAACTTACGCTTCCGGAAGCAATTTCTCGATGTTTACCTATGATGACGGGAGCATGATCCTCTACCGCTATGTGAAGGGTGATGTCCGTCCGTCTCATGTGAGGATCAATACATTAAAAAAGGTCTCGATACTTAAAGATACCGAGACCGGAAGATGCGTTAAGGTTGATGAGGTAAAGGTACGTGAGGATTTTGAGGAAAAGACCTATTATTCCGCAGATATCATCTTAGAGCCGGGCATTTTCCATAAGCTTAAATTCGAATGATCAGATATCCTTAAAATGGAACTGTTTCCTGCCTGTTGCGTAATCATCGACGATGTGGCCGTTACCCGTCAGCCTGTATTTATAGGTTACAAGTCCTTCAAGGCCTACGGGACCGCGGGCATGGATCTTGCCGGTGCTCACGCCGACCTCGGCACCGAAGCCGTAACGGAAGCCGTCGGCAAACCTTGTTGAACAGTTCTGATATACACCCGCCGAATCCACCATCTGCATGAAGGTTTCGGCGGTGTTTTCATTTTCCGTGATGATGGAATCGGTATGATGCGAGCCGAAACGGTTGATATGTGCTATTGCTTCATTTACATCATCAACCAGCTTGACCGATGCAATAAGGTCAAGATATTCGATAAAACCATCTTCATCTATCGTTTCCACATTTATTATATCGTTTACTTCCCCGGTACCGCGGAGCTTAACACCCTTTTCTCCCAGGGCTTTCGAAAGCTTTGGAAGGAACTCCTTTGCAATGCTCCTGTTTATAAGAAGTGTTTCAACGGCATTGCATACAGCGGTGTATTGTGTCTTGGCATCGATTATGACCTTTATGGCCTTGTCCTTATCGGCATCCTTATCAACATAGATATGACAGATACCGTCCGCATGTCCCATGACGGGTATCCTGGTATTATCCATTATATAGCGGACGAAGGCGTTGCTGCCTCGTGGTATCAGAAGATCCACGTATCCGTGGCAGTCAAGAAGCTCATCTATTTCCGAATGGGACTGTGCAAGCAGCATCGAATCGGAAGGAAGGCCTGCCTTTATAACAGCCTCATGGATGAGTTCAAACAGAGCCTTATTTGTATTGGCTGTTTCCTTACCCCCCTTAAGTATGGCACAGTTCCCGCTCTTTAAACAAAGGGTGGATATCTGTATAAGAGCATCCGGTCTGGCTTCGAAGATAACGCCGATAACTCCTATCGGACAGGTTACACGCCGCAGGGTCAGACCTTCATCAAGTTCCCTCTCAAGAGTGATCTTGCCGAGAGGATCATCTAATGAGATGAGCTGTTCTATACCCTTTAGACAGTCGTTTAACTTGCTCTCTGTAAACTTAAGGCGTTTCATGACTGCCTGTGAGATACCGTCTGCTTCCGCCCTGTCGGTATCCTGCTTGTTTGCGGCAAATATCTTATCTGAATCAGCCTTAAGAGAGTCGGCAATAAGCCTTAAAGCGTTATTCCTTTCTTCTATGGTCGAAGCCGCAAGGTAAGGAGCGGCGGCTTTCATTTTCTTTACATCATCGGTTATGCTCATGTTTCTGTCCCCTTTATTATCTCATTTTGTTCTGTGGCTATTTTGAAGATGACGCAAGTAACGGTGCATTTACGTTATCCAAAGCCTCCTGTATTATATTCTGTACATATTGTCCCACGTGTTTTTTGTCTTCTCCTTTAAGATCCTTAGTGTAAACAGGCTTACAGAAGGTGAAGATCACGGTTTCGGGAGTGATGCGCGGCAGATGTTTTTCAAATATGGCCGCGGTATTTGTGATGGCAACCGGTATTATCGGGCAGCCCGATCTGTCCGCCATTTTCATCGAGCCTTCCTTAAACGGGAGCATATGCCCGTCCTTACTCCTGGTGCCTTCGGGGAAGACAAATATGTTTACACCTTCCTTAAGGTATTCGACTGCCTTAAGTATCGTCTTCATACCCTGCTTAATATCATTCCTGTCTATGAAAAGGCATCTTATGAAGTACATCCATGCGTGAAGGGAAGGGAATTTCTCAAATTCCTTCTTGGCGATATATCCTGTCGGGCGGTTCATTAAGGTATAGCTTATTATCACATCAAAATAGCTGTTATGGTTGCCGACAAACAGACATGCCGTGTCTTTGGGGATATTTTCAAGACCGTTTACTATTATCTTTGCTCCGGAAAATTTCGTGACTACGCCAAGACCGGCATATTTAACGATAAAAAAGCATATCCTGTCACTTAAAGGCCTATTGAACCTGCTTATTATGAACAGGATGAGCTCAAGCGGGAGAGTTATTATAAGATACAATAAAAGGTAAAGTACGGAAATAAAAAAACGTATCATAAGAATACTCCTTTGGGATTTCTAATATATGATTTTATTAAATATGAAGCTTATGTGCAAGTAAAAGACGCATATGCTATACTGATCATCGAAATAAGATAAATTTTTAACGGTGGTTTAGGGGATATGGCTGAGAACAGGTATAATTTTTGCAGATTATGTGAGATAGTAAAAGACATCCCGGAGGATATCGGAGAATATGCAGACAGGCTGTATCGGCTCCTTGATGAGGATGAGCGTGCGGACAGCAAGCTTATCGATTCAAGACTTAAAATCTGTGATGCATGCGAGAAAAACGTTCAGGGCACCTGTCTCGCCTGCGGCTGTTACTGTCTTGTAAGAAGCTTTGCAAGGTCGCAGCATTGTCCAAAAAAGAAGTGGTGAGAGTTGAGAAAGACCGTGAAAGGTTGTATGATTGTGTGTAACTGTTCTGAATAGTTAATAAATAAGGTCAATAAGATAAGGATAATCAGCAGGTCATGGACATAGGGTATATAACGGGTCCGGTCATCGGGGGGATAATAGGATATTTTACCAATTACATAGCGGTTAAGATGCTCTTCTATCCGAGAAATGAAATACGTCTGTTCGGACACGTTCTTCCGTTTACTCCGGGAGCTATCCCGAAGGGGCGGACAAGGCTTGCTTCGGCGGTAGGACACGCGGTGTCGGAGACTTTACTCACCAAGAGTGATATCGAGTCACTGCTCCTTTCGGATGAGGTAAAGGAGCATGTTACAGGGGCTGTCATGAAGCATCTTACAGCGGATCTGGGTAGTGAGATCCGTCTTATCGCAGAACTGACGGAAGAGGAGTATCTTGGAAAAAGATCGGAGATAAGCCTGGCCGTCAGTAAGGAGATAGTGGATTCCATAGACCTTGCATCCATAATGGAAGAATTCGGGCTTGAATATATCAGGGAGCGCATCCATTCAAAGACACTGGGCAAGCTTATACCGGGGGAGAGGATCGATTCGATCGCAATGTCGATAGCCCA
>JAFSZZ010000149.1 GCA_017458765.1 Lachnospiraceae bacterium
CAATTATGTGATAATCCGCTGCGGTTACAGAGGAGCAAGTACGGGCGCACTGATACAGGATCCGTATTTTACATCACATATAAAGGGCGCCAAGGCAGCAGGCCTTAAGGTCGGAGTATACTTCTTTACAACGGCACTCACCGAAGCGGAGGCTGTGGAAGAAGCCAGTATGTGTGCCGAACTTTGTTCCGGATACGGCATCAATTATCCTATCTTCATGGACTGTGAGAACAGTCCGAGACCGGGATACAATTCCATGTCGGCATCGGAAAGGACTACCATAATAAAGGCATTCTGCAATACGATCAAATCGGCGGGATATACGCCTGGCGTATATGCGAATAAGACATGGCTGTCAAGTTATATCAACACCTCGGCTCTGTCGGGCTGCAAGATATGGCTTGCGCAGTATAATTCCGCAGGTCCTACATATTCGGGAAGATATGATCTGTGGCAGTATACGTCAAAGGGCCATGTGGACGGAATTAGCGGCAATGTTGATATGAACCAAAGTTACTTAGGTTATTAAGTATGAAATAACATCAGATGTCATGCTTGCATGTAAATCTGATGTTATTGAAGTACTTAACAGGCATGAGCAAGGAGCTCCCAAACATGAGTAAGAAGCCACTTGCGAAGCAAGGGAGCGGATTGCGAATGACTGTAGGATTGCGGGAGTTACGAAGTAACGGAGCAATCCGTATAAACTATAGAATTATATAACGAAAAGGAAGAAGAACATGGGTAAGATAAGAGTTGAAACATGCAGCATTGAAGGGCTGAAAGTAATAACTCCGACGGTTTTCGGAGATGAGCGCGGATATTTTATGGAGACCTATAACTACAATGATTTTAAGGAAGCAGGCATAGATATGGAATTTGTGCAGGATAACCAGTCGGCCTCCAAGAAGGGAGTGTTAAGAGGACTGCATTTTCAGATAGATTATCCTCAGGACAAGCTTGTAAGAGTCATCCGCGGTGAAGTATTTGACGTAGTCGTTGATATGAGGCCGGGGTCTTCAACCTATGGACAGTGGTACGGAGTAAGGCTGTCTGAGGAAAATAAGAAAATGTTCTTTATCCCGAAGAATTTTGCTCACGGATTTTTGGTCCTGTCGGATTATGCTGAATTCGCATATAAATGCACCGATTTCTATCACCCCAATGACGAAGGAGGGGTCATCTGGAATGATCCCGATCTTGCGATCGAGTGGCCCATAGAGGACGGTATGAAGCTTACCATATCCGATAAGGACACAAAATGGCCCAAATTATCGGATATTAAGAGATAAACAGAGAGGATATTATCAGGTGTCCCGTAAGAAGAAGTTGATAGCGGCAGTTACGACGGCCGTACTGCTACTGAATCTTTATATCATATTACATCATAATCCCCTGGCGGACAGAACACAGGAATTGATCAAGAAGATCGTTTCCTGTGTTATTTTGGAAGGTTTTTATATAGTCTTTCTTAAGATGTATGACTGGATAGTCATACTCCCGAAGGAACTGTATCAGAACCGGAAGCTTATATGGAAGCTTGCAAAGAATGACTTTAAAACGAAGTATGCAGGCTCGTATTTCGGTGTGTTCTGGGGTTTTGTTCCGCCTGTCATAACCGTCCTTCTTTACTGGTTTGTTTTTGGTGTTGTAATGCCCAACAGAGCCACCAATATAAAGGGTGATATGGAACTTCCGTATATCCTCTGGCTCATTGTCGGCATAGTTCCGTGGTTCTATTTTTCCGAAGCTATATCGAGCGGTACGAATGCACTTCTTGAATACAATTATCTTGTAAAGAAGGTCGTCTTTAAGATAAGTATCCTTCCGATAATAAAGATCGTGTCGGCGCTTTTCGTGCATGCATTTTTTATAGTGTTCACGCTTATACTTCTTGCGTGTTACGGATATTATCCGGACCTGTACACGCTCCAGCTTATCTATTATTCCTTCTGTATGTTTATTTTCGTTCTGGGCTTAAGTTATATTACCTGCTCACTGATTGTCTTTTTCAGGGATCTGGGGCAGATCATAGCTATAGCACTTCAGGTGGGTATCTGGGCAACTCCCATACTCTGGAATCTCCATCTCCTTGATAACAAGCCGGTCATACGGTTTATCATAAAGCTTAACCCGATGACATATATTGTGGAAGGCTACAGAGGTGCGATATTTGATAAACTGGGATTCTGGGAAACCTTCTATTCGACGGCGTATTTCTGGATACTGACGGCCTGTACGTTCGCCGTGGGAGCGATGGTGTTCAAGAGACTAAAGGTTCACTTCGCCGACGTCCTGTAGGAGGGGGCACTACATTGGATTTGAAAATAAAAGAGGAATAATGGAAAAAGATAATAAGGTTGCGATAGAGGTCAGCCATCTTTCAAAAGTATATAAACTCTACGACAGGAACAGGGACCGACTTAAGGAAGCCCTGCATCTTTCGAAGAACATAAACGTCAGGGAGCATTATGCCTTAAATGATGTCAGCCTTACCGTTAATACGGGTGAGACTGTCGGGATAATCGGGACCAACGGTTCGGGAAAATCCACCATCCTTAAGATAATCACGGGAGTACTGAATCCGACTGCGGGCGATGTCAGGATAAACGGAAGGATATCCGCGCTTCTTGAATTGGGTGCGGGATTCAATATGGAATTTACCGGAATAGAAAACATCTATCTTAACGGGACCATGATAGGGTTTTCGGAAGAGGAGATAGACGCCAGACTGCAGGACATACTTGATTTTGCCGATATAGGTGAATTCGTATACCAGAAGGTGAAGACCTATTCAAGCGGTATGTTTGTGCGTCTTGCGTTTGCGGTGGCGATCAACATAGATCCCGAGATACTCATTGTGGATGAGGCTCTGTCGGTCGGGGATGTTTTTTTCCAGAACAAGTGCTACCGCAAGTTTGAGGAATTTAAGAAGCAGGGGAAGACGATACTGTTCGTAAGCCATGATCTGTCATCGATCAGCAAATACTGCGATCGCGTGGTGCTGCTCGAAAGGGGAAAAAAGATCGGTGAAGGTGCGCCCAAGGAGATCATCGATATGTACAAGAAGGTTCTCGTCGGGCAGCTTGATAAGGAAGTAAATACAAAAAAGAGCGCGGATCTTAACACCGGTACGAAGTGGAAGGATAAGATGCAGCTTAACCCGAATAAGGACGAATACGGAAGCGGACTTGCGGAGTTTGAGGATTTCTGCGCTTATGACAATACAGGTGAGATAACAAATACCATAATAAAGGGTGAGGAGTTCACCGTCAAGGTTAAGGTAAGGTTCTTTGAAACGGTACAGGACCCTATCTTTGCCGTTTCGTTTAAGAATATGCAGGGCACGGAGATCACCGGTACCAATACGATGTTTGAGAAGATCACGACAGGGACTCCGGGAGCCGGTGATGTGATGGTCGCGACCTTTACCCAGAACATGAGCTTGCAGGGAGGGGAATATCTTATATCCCTTGGATGCGTGGGCTACAGGGAAGGTGAGTTCACCGTATATCACAGGCTTTATGATGTGTTTAATTTAACGGTCATCTCATCGAAAAACACAACGGGCTTTTATGATATGGACAGCATAGTGACTGTCAGTAAGGTAGAAGAATGAGCAGCGAAAAAATGGAAGCCATAGGAAATGTGGTTCTTAATTACAGATATTACAGCGGAAAAGATCTGTATTCGGACGGTGCCGCAGAGGACGTTCTTTTGGACCTTGTAAGAAATAATCCCGAATCGGATTATCCTCATATCATCCAGAATACAAGATCATGGCCGATAATGTATCATCTGTCGCACGTAAGGGAAAACATCTGCAGCTGGATCCCGATGAAAAAGAGTGATACCGTACTTGAGATAGGATCGGGCTGCGGAGCCGTGACAGGCTGCCTCGCGAGAATGGCCGGCCATGTTACCTGTATCGAGCTCAGTAAAAAACGAAGCATGATAAATGCCGTGAGGCATAAATCTTATGACAATATTGAGATCATGGTCGGGAATTTTGAGGATATCGAGCCCGATCTTTTGGAAAAATACGACTATATCACACTCATCGGCGTACTTGAATATGCAGAAAGTTATATTAATTCAAAGGATCCCTACAGGGATATCCTGACGCGTGTCCGCAGGCATCTTAAGAATAACGGCAAGCTCATCATAGCGATAGAGAATCAGCTTGGGCTTAAGTACTTTGCGGGATGCAAGGAAGATCATACCGGCGGTTTTTTTGACGGGATAGAGGGATATCCAAACACCGTCGGGATCAGGACATTCACTAAAAACGGATTGAGCGGTCTGCTTAAGGAAAGCGGATATTTTTCAAGATTCTATTACCCGTATCCCGATTATAAGCTTCCTCATACGATCTATTCGGATGAATGGCTCCCAAAACCCGGAGAACTTAATACAAATCTCAGAAACTTCGATGCTGACAGGGTAGTCACGTTCAACGAGGAAAGAGTCTTCGATACACTGATAAAAGACGGTAAGTTTGATGAATTTAACAATTCATTTCTTGTTATGGCGACAGTGGAGGAGATACCGGATGATATGGTGCTTCCTGTTTTTGCAAAATACGCAAGCGAGAGATCGATCGAGTACAGAACGGCTACTGTGATAGGATCGGACAGAAACGGAAAGAAGAGGGAAGTACACAAGATCGCCTTGAATCATGAGGCAAATGCCCATATCTATGCGATGTACGAAAACTATGTGGCACTGACAAAGATGTGCGAGGAATCCGGACTTAAGCCGAATGAATGCAGCAGGACGGACAGCAGTGACAATTATGCGGCGGTTGACATGCCGGAGGATAATTCGACCGGCAGCATAAGCTTAAAGTATCTTGACGGGATAACCATGGAGTCATATCTTGACGAACTTGAGGCCGGAAAAGAATATGAAAGGATGCTTCTGCTCATTAAGCAGTATGAAGTGGTCATTAATTCGGTAAGCAGGGAAATTTTTGAAAATTCGGAAGGATTTAGGGAAATATTCGGAGAGGACATTGATGGGGAACACTTTTCAGCGTCCGTATCGGATCTCGACCTCATTTTTTCTAACATAGTATTTGACAGGGACAAGAAGGAAAACGGACAATGGCATATTCTTGACTATGAATGGACATTTGGTTTTCCGATACCGGTAAAGTTTATATTATACAGGGCTCTGTTCTATTATATCCGCTCACATGCGGATTCGGATTTCCTGGAGTACGTCGGGAGGAGAGGGATCGATCTGTATGAAGAGGCCGGGATATCACATTCGGAACAGGAATTATTCAAAAGACTCGAACATCATTTCCAGTTATATCTGATAAAAGGTGCTGCCTCACTGGAAGTGATGCATGAACTGATGCCGGTAAGGACTGTTTATATGAAGAAGGCTCTTTCCAGAGAGTTTTATCTTAAGGATCTTAAGAATCCTAAGATATATTACGGTACAGGACTTGGGTTTTCACCGGACAGGCAGCTTCGGACATTCGCGGATACCGATGGGGATATCGTTACGCTTGAGATAGAAATGGAGCCGGAGGTAACCGAACTCAGAGTGGATCCGACGGAATATCCGTGCCTTGTCAAAATGATATCCGTGATACTGACTCAGGAGGACGGATCGGAGCAGCGTATAGACAGATTTCTTACGAACGGTTATGTGGGTGCGGCGGATCTGCTTCTGTTTGATACTGATGATGCTCAATTCCAGTTCTTTAAGCTCCCGGCGGGAAAAAAGAAGTTGAGGCTCTCATATGAAGTTACAATGCCGGATAAGGAGCTTTTTGAAGCTTTTAAACAGATGTTTATCGAAAGAATGGAACAGAGTAAGAAGGAACCCACGATAATGGACAAGGTTCTTATAAAGACCGGCCGGAAGCAGCCCGAGATAATTCCCGAGGGACTATGGTACTCATCATGAGGAGGGGCCCGCGAACATATGTCAATATTTGATAAACGTAAACTTATAGATGAATATACGGACGAGATACGCAAACAGACTGATCCGTACGGTTATTTCTGCCGTAATGAAGATATCCAGAGAGGTGAACTGAGGAATGGCAGCTGTCCTCCGTTTCGTATCATTACCGATCTTCGCAGCCTGATCTTTGGAACCGGAGAGGAAGATGAAGATGCGGAGGTTTCGGCTGAGGAGACCAGCAAGAAATATCTGTTCATCAGGACGGAGGGAGTCGGCTACGAGAGTGATGAATTAAGCAGATATCTGATGAGCGATGAACCTGTTGATATCATGTACTGGGATGAGGACAGAATATCACAGGACAAGCGGCATGCACCTTTTTTCAAACCCGACTGGTCGTACGACACACTGCTTAACTGCAATTATATAGGAGATTCATATATTGTCGGGACCGGACTTGCCATGAGGGTCATAGATCTGATCAGGAATGAGTGGTGTGACAGAGAATTAAATGATATAGAAAACAACGTTATCATGGGTGAAGAGGACATGGAACGGAGAAGCGAGAGTGAGGTCAGATATGATTTTCTCCTGAGAGCTTCGGAACTTGCGCAAAAAATTATCCATGTGCCTGTGGTGGCAACCCATATTCCGGATGAAACAGCCGATGATACAGAGATCTATTCCGAATATACATGGCAGAACCAGTCTCAGAAATACATTAAGATCAGAAATGACGCTCTCAAGAGACGCGGACTTCCCATAATCTACGAAAAGGTGTTTGAAAGAAAGGATAACAGCGTTATTAATAACAATGCTATTAATAACATTGTTATTAAATCTGATCACATGCCAATGAAACTTTCGGTGATAATCCCGTCGAAGGATCATTCGGAAGTGCTCGCTGCCTGTATGGACAGTATCAGGAAGTGCTATATCCCGTCTCCCGAAAAACAGCTTGAGATAATAATAGTTGATAACGGAAGCGGCAGTGCCGAGGGCATTAAGATCGAGGATTATCTGCGTGGATATACCCGTGACATAAAGGTTAAATATATATACAGGGAGATGGATTTTAACTATTCCGTAATGTGTGATATCGGAGCGAAGGAATCCACGGGAGACTGCCTCCTGTTCCTTAATGATGATATCGAGCTTATCGATGACAGTACGCTGGAACGGATGTATGCTTATGCTTCACTTCCGCATGCGGGTGCTGTCGGAGCCAAACTCTATTATCCGGGCGGGAATATAATCCAGCATACGGGAGTGGCGGTTGATCTTGACTGCGGTCCGACGCATAAGCTTGCAACTTATCCGGATGACAAACCGTACTATTACGGACGTAATGTTTTCAATATGAACGTGCTTGCCCTGACCGGTGCCTGCCTCATGGTTAACCGTGAAAAATACTTTAATTGCGGTGGATTTGATGATAGAATGGGAGTTGGTTACAATGACATAGATCTCTGCGTCAGGCTGTATGAGAACGGATTTTGGAATGTGCTGTTAAATGAGTGCATCCTGTTTCATCATGAATCACTCTCCCGCGGTATGGATCACATGGATGATCTTAAGTATAAACGCCTCAGGGAAGAAAGGCAGCTGCTTTATGACAAACATCCGTGGATAAGGGAAAAGGGTGATCCGTTTTATTCGCCCAATCTTATTCCCGATACTCTCGATTATTCGGTGAACGTTATGGCGGAGCATACCGTAAGGAGTTCGAGAAATAAGTCTGTGGATGATGCGGGACTTGAGAATAAGCTTTACCGTCTGCTTAAAAAGAATACGGCTGATAAGGAAGCAGGTAAGGTTAAGATCAGAAAGGGCAGCGCAAAGCTCCATTTCAATATCGAGAGGACAGGCTTCTTCCGCGGGATAATGAATGATGAAGAAGATTATTTCATGATAGAGGGGTGGTCTACGCTGACAAAGCGGGACAACGCTCTTTACAGCACTGAGCTGGCTTTTATCGATCACGACGGTGAGTGCCTTGTTTTTGATACGTTCAAGGTAAGTCGGGAGGATGTATCCGTGGTTTTCGTAAACGAGAGGAATCTGTTTCTTACCGGATTTGTCTGCAAGATACCGGCAAGCAGGTTAAAACGCGATGAGGTATACAGGGTTGCGGTGATCAAGAGGTCAGGCCTTACAGGCATCAAATATGTGTCTTTGGGAGATTATTATGAACCTGCAAGGGGATACAGAACAGAAGAAGTTTGATTATTATAAGGATCTGTACGAGAAAGAACTTAAGAGGAACGAAGAACTGACAGAGTATATCGTCGATCTTGAGGCTGAGAATGCGGATCTTACATATAAACTTGATAAGATACGGAAGAGTAAGCTGTGGAAGAGCATTTATCCAATAAGGCTTGCATATTCCCATTTAAAGAATCTGTGCATAAGGATAAAAAGGTACGGAAATCTTAAGAACCTGCTCAAAAAGATACAGGCAAAGAGGATAGAAAGGGCAGCCTACAAAAGCTATGGGACCCTGAGCATGCCGGATGAGGAAACAAGGAAGAAACAGAGGGAAACCGTTTTCCCCGAAAATATCTGCTTCAGCATCCTTGTTCCCTTATATAATACACCGAAGAATTTTCTTATCGAGATGATAGATTCGGTAAAGTCACAGACTTATGAGAACTGGGAGTTATGCCTCGCGGACGGTTCGGATACACAGCATGGTGAAGTGGGGGATATCTGCCGCGGATATGCTGAGGCGGATAAGAGGATAAAATATAAGAAACTCGAAGAAAATCTCGGCATATCGGGTAATACGAACAAGTGCCTTGAGATGGCATCGGGCGAATACATAGGTCTGTTCGATCATGATGATATCCTGCATCCGTGTGCATTATATGAATATGCACGGGTTATAAACGAACAGGATGCGGATTACATTTATTGCGATGAGACCACCTTTAAGGGTGACAGTATCGATAATATGATAACCCTGCACTTTAAGCCTGATTTTGCGATAGATAATCTGAGAGCCAATAATTATATCTGTCATTTTTCGGTGTTTTCAAAGGAACTCATCGACCATACGGGACTGTTCCGCTCCGAGTTTGACGGTTCGCAGGATCATGACCTTATTCTGAGGCTGACGCATAACGCTAAAAAGATAGTACATGTTCCGAAGATACTGTATTACTGGAGATCGCATGCGGGCTCGGTGGCATCCGATATCAATGCGAAAAGTTATGCGATAGATGCGGCGAAGGGGGCTGTTGCGGCCCATCTTAAGCAGTGTGGGTTCGAAGGATTTAAGATAGAGAGTTCGAGGGCATTTGAAACCATATTCAGGATACGATATAAGCTTCTTGACAAGCCGCTCATATCAATACTCATCCCGAACAAGGACCATGTTCCGGATCTGAGAAGATGCATAGATTCGATAACCACGAGATCTTCGTATGAGAATTATGAGATAATCGTCATAGAGAATAACAGTACCGAGGCCGGGACTTTTGAGTACTATGAGACGCTTAAGAAACATCCGTCGATAGATGTCGTAAAATATGACGGAGAGTTTAACTATTCCAGGATAAACAATTTCGGAGAAAAGAGTGCAAGGGGTGAATATCTTGTTCTTTTGAACAACGATACGGAAGTGATCACAAGGACCTGGCTTGAAGAACTGCTCATGTATGCACAGCGCCCGGATGTGGGAGCGGTCGGATGCATGCTCTATTATGAGGATTATTCGATCCAGCATGCCGGGATAGTATTGGGGCTCGGTGCTCACAGGAGTGCAGGCCATTCACATTACGGCATGAACAAGGAGAATCTGGGATACATGGGCCGCCTGTGTTATGCGCAGGATGTTTCGGCGGTAACGGGAGCCTGTCTTATGACGGCAAGGGCTGATTACGAAGCAGTCGGAGGACTTAACGAAGATCTGGCGGTCGCACTTAATGATGTGGATTTCTGTCTTAAGTTAAGACATCGCGGATTACTCAATGTATTTACCCCGTTTGCCGAACTGTTCCACTATGAATCCAGGTCACGCGGAACGGATGTAACGGATGCTGCCGAGGCAAAAAACGCAGAGAGATACAATAAGGAATGTGAACTGTTCAAGAGTATCTGGAAGGAAGATCTTGAAAAGGGCGATCCGTATTTTAACCCCAACTTTTCGCTTGACTACAGCAATTTTGTCCTGCGCGGCGATCCCAAACCGATGGTAGAGTAGAATATAGGAGCAGAGAATGATTCTCAAGCTCTTAGATCAGATAAAATGAGTACAATAAGGAGGTAAGAAAATGGGCTACATGGATCAGTACAGGTATTGGAAAGAGGATGCATATTTTGATGATGCAACCAAGGCGGAACTTGCGGCTATAGAGGGTAATGAGGCCGAGATCGAGGACAGGTTCTACAAGGATCTTGAATTCGGTACGGGAGGTCTGCGCGGTGTTATCGGAGCAGGCACCAACAGGATGAATATTTATACCGTAAGAAGGGCTACCCAGGGACTTGCCAATTATATCTTAAAGCAGGGAACGCAGGCCAAGGGTGTTGCCATTTCATACGACTGCAGGCGCATGTCGCCCGAATTTGCGGATGAAACAGCTCTGTGTCTTGCGGCAAACGGTATCAAGGCATATGTTTTCACATCGCTGCGTCCCACTCCCGAGTTATCATATGCCGTAAGGAAACTTAAATGCACGGCCGGGGTTATGGTCACCGCTTCACACAATCCTCCGGAGTACAACGGATACAAGGCTTACTGGGAGGACGGAGCCCAGATAACATCTCCGAGGGATGTTGATATCATAAACGAGGTCAAGGCCGTAACGGATTATAACGATGTTAAGACCATGAGCAAGGACGATGCGGTTGCAAAGGGTTTATACATTCCGATCGACAAGGACATCGACGATACTTACATGGAAGAACTCAAGAAGCAGATCATCCATCCGGAAGTTATAAAGGCAATGGCGGATGAGATCAGGATCGTTTATACACCTTTCCACGGAACGGGTAATATGCCTGTAAGACGCATACTTAAGGAACTTGGTTTCAATCAGGTGTTTGTTGTTCCGGAGCAGGAACTTCCGGATCCCGACTTTACGACTCTGGATTATCCCAATCCTGAGGATCCCAAGGCTTTCACGCTGGCACTTAAGCTCGCGAAGGAAAAGGATGCGGATATCGTGCTCGCTACCGATCCGGACGCCGACAGACTGGGTATATATGCCAAGGATACAAAGTCCGGAGAGTATATCCCGTTTACCGGAAATATGTCGGGCATGCTGATCGCGGAATACATATTGAGGGAGCGTACAGCCAACGGAACGATGCCGAAGAACCCGGCCCTCGTTAAGACGATAGTTACGACCAATCTTGCGGATCCGATGTGTGAGGAATATAAGGTCAAGGAGATAGAAGTACTTACGGGATTTAAGTACATCGGTGAGCAGATCAAATGGTTTGAGGAAAACAATACCTACAATTATGTATTCGGTCTTGAAGAAAGCTACGGATGCCTTGCGGGAACCCATGCAAGGGATAAGGATGCGATAGTAGCAGTTATGTGCCTGTGTGAGGTTGCGGCATACTGCAAGAGCAAGGGCATGACCGTATGGGATCAGATGATAAAGATATATGAGCAGTTCGGCTTCTACAAGGAGGGAATACATACACTCATGATGAAGGGCATAGAGGGTGCACAGGAGATACAGGATATCATGAACAGGCTCCGCGAGAATCCGCCTAAGGAATTTGCTTCATTAAAGGTTAAGCAGTTCAGGGATTACAAGAAGAATGAAGTTACGGATATGGCGACCGGAGCAAAATCCGAAACGGGACTTCCGGAGTCGAATGTGCTGTACTTTGAACTCGAGAATGATTCATGGTGCTGTGCAAGGCCTTCGGGAACGGAGCCCAAGATCAAGTTCTATATGGGTATCAAGGGCACCAGCCTTGAGGATGCGGATGCCAAATTAAATGAACTTAAGGATGCTGTCCTTGCAAACATCAAGTAACGGATAATGGATGAGTTTATAGAAAAACTTTGGGGCGTAAAGGCCGTAAGATATGTCTGCCTGGCATTACTTACGGCCATGGCCCTTGTTTCACTTATACAGGGTGTCAGAAACGCGGCAGAG
>JAFSZZ010000150.1 GCA_017458765.1 Lachnospiraceae bacterium
AGGTACGGACGCAGATTGTGGGCTTACGATAGAAACGAAGGGCACATGGCTCAATACCTCGATGTACGAGATACCGACTCTTGCCATCGTAAATGAAGTGTATTTCCGTATGGCTTACGATTATGATAAGCTGCTAAAGAGCTTTAAGGAGAGGCTTAAGGCCAAGATCGAGGGGCTTGAGAGCGGCAAATATGAACTCAATGCTTTTTCCGAGTTCGGAATGAGGAGACGCTTATCGGCAGAAGCCCAGGACCTTGCGATAAAGGCGTTAAAAGAAGGCAGTTACGAGGGATCAAAGTTCGTAGGAACCTCCAATGTGTATTTAGCCAAGAAACATGGGATCACCCCCGTCGGGACAATGGCACATGAATGGATCATGTGTGTCGGACAGGGAAACCACAAGCACAATCCGGCATATTCCAACTGGTACGCACTTGATGCATGGGTCAAGGAATACGGAGTGCTTAACGGTACCGCCCTTACCGATGCGATCACGACGGACTGCTTCCTTAAGGACTTCCAGCTCACTTATTCGACTCTGTTTTCGGGTGTCCGCCATGACAGCGGCAATCCGTATGAATGGGGCGATAAGATGATCCGCCATTACGAAGAGCTTGAAATAGATCCAAAGACCAAGACTCTGCTGTTTTCCGACAGCCTTGATTTTGAAAAGGCAACGAAGATCAACAGATATTTTAAGGATAAGGTAAAGACGGCGTTCGGTATAGGGACTTATATCGCAAATGATACCGAAGTGCCCTCGCTTAACATAGTAATGAAGACAACGGCCTGCAACGGCATGGATGTCGCGAAGATATCCGACGTGGAAGGCAAGGGAATGTGCAAGAATCCGGATTACATACACTATCTTAAGAGGTGTATCGACTGGAGGATGCAGCACAGCTCCGTGGTGATACGGTAAAATGCTCCACACTGCATAAGAATACGGTGCAAAGTACGGAATATGAAGGCGGTTCGGGGCTGCCGGAATGCGGAACATGGAGTAATGCATATATAGAAGTAGAGCAGGAAAGGAAAAGAATATGTATAAAAAGGTATCTACAGACTTAAGCTTCGTTGAGAGAGAAAAAGAGATAGAGAAGTTCTGGTCTGATAATGACATTTTCAAAAAGAGCATGGAGAACAGGAAGGAGGGTGAGACCTATACCTTCTATGACGGACCGCCCACAGCAAACGGCAAGCCGCATATCGGTCACGTGCTCACACGTGTCATTAAGGATATGATTCCGAGATACCGTACCATGAAGGGTTATTATGTTCCGCGTAAGGCAGGCTGGGATACCCACGGTCTCCCGGTAGAGCTTGAGGTTGAGAAGAAGTTAGGTCTTGACGGAAAGGAGCAGATCGAGGAATACGGACTCGATCCGTTCATCAGGGAATGTAAGGAATCCGTATGGCAGTATAAGGGTATGTGGGAGGATTTCTCCGGTACAGTCGGCTTCTGGGCTGACATGGATGATCCCTACGTAACCTATCATGATGATTTTATCGAATCCGAATGGTGGGCTCTTAAGCAGATCTGGGATAAGGGACTTCTGTATAAGGGCTTTAAGATCGTGCCTTACTGCCCCCGCTGCGGTACGCCTCTTTCTTCACACGAGGTAGCGCAGGGCTATAAGACATTAAAGGAAAGGACTGCGATAGTAAGGTTTAAGATCAAGGGAGAGGAGAATGCGTATTTCCTCGCATGGACGACAACACCCTGGACACTTGCATCAAATATCGCGCTGTGCGTAAATCCGGATGAGACCTATGTAAAGGTCAAGGCAGCGGACGGTATGGTATATATACTGGCTCAGGCGCTTGCGGACAGCGTGCTTGGTTCTATAGAACGTGAAGAAGGCACTCCTGCATATGAAGTCCTTGAGACCTATAAGGGCAAGGACCTTGAGTATAAGGAATACGAGCCGCTGTATCAGTGTGCAGCCGATGAGGCTGAGAAACAGCATAAGAAGGCCTTCTTCATATATGTAGATGATTATGTAACGATGTCGGATGGTACCGGTATCGTCCATATAGCTCCTGCCTTCGGTGAGGACGATGCAAGGGTAGGACGCAAATACGATGCTCCGTTCGTTCAGATGGTTGATGAACAGGGTATCATGAAGGATGTCACACCCTTTGCCGGAATGAGGTGTAAGCCTACCAAGGCTGAACTCGAGGCAGGTGCCATAGATTGTGATAAGAACGTGCTCATAGAGCTTGACAAGAGAGGACAGCTTTTCAGTGCACCCAAGGTTGAGCATGATTACCCGCACTGCTGGCGCTGCGACACTCCTCTTTTATATTATGCAAGGGAGTCATGGTTCATCAAGATGACAGCGGTAAGGGATGACCTTGTTGCGAACAACAAGACAGTTAACTGGATCCCGCCTTCGATAGGAGAGGGACGTTTCGGCAACTGGCTTGAAAATATCCAGGACTGGGGCGTATCGCGTAACCGCTATTGGGGAACACCGCTTAATATATGGGAATGTAAGGACTGCGGCAGGCAGATATGTATAGGTTCGAGGGAAGAACTCAAGGAAGCAAGCGGAAGGGATGATGCCCTTACGGTTGAACTCCACAGGCCTTATATAGATGAGATAACCTGCAAGTGCCCGGACTGCGGCAAGGAAATGCACAGGGTACCTGAGGTTATCGATTGCTGGTTTGACTCGGGTGCGATGCCTTTTGCGCAGCATCATTATCCGTTCGAAAATAAGGAACTGTTTGAAAGCCAGTTCCCGGCTCAGTTCATTTCGGAAGCCGTGGATCAGACGAGAGGCTGGTTCTACTCACTTATGGCAGAATCCACACTGCTTTTCAACAAGTCGCCATACGAGAACGTAATAGTCCTGGGTCTCGTACTTGACGAAAACGGCGAGAAGATGAGTAAGTCAAAGGGAAATGCAGTGGATCCGTTTGATGCGCTTAAGACGATGGGCGCAGACGCTATCCGCTGGTACTTCTATATAAATTCGGCACCGTGGCTTCCCAACCGCTTCCATGACAAGGCGGTTATGGAAGGACAGCGTAAGTTCATGGGAACTCTCTGGAATACCTACGCTTTTTTCGTTCTGTATGCGAACATAGATGATTTTGATGCAAGTAAATATACTCTTGAAGATAATGAAGGAATCCCTATGGATTCCTCTGATGCCTCAAAGCCGGCGGGCTACCCCGACGCAAAGGTCGGGGTCAGATACGACAAGCTTCCGGTAATGGATAAGTGGATCTTAAGCAAGCTCAATACCGTTGTCGGAGAAGTTGATGATAACCTGTTTAACTACAGGATACCCGAGGCGGCAAGGGCATTGTCCGAGTTCGTGGATGATCTCAGTAACTGGTATGTAAGGCGCTGCCGTGAGAGGTTCTGGGCAAAGGGCATGGAACAGGATAAGATAAATGCCTACATGACTCTGTATACCTCTCTTGTTACGATAAGCAAGGCGGCCGCTCCGATGATACCCTTCATGACAGAGCAGATATATCAGAATCTTGTAAGGAGCGTGGATAAGTCAGCACCCGAGAGCATACATCTGTGCGATTTTCCTAAGGTAAATGAGGCATTTATCGATCATGAACTTGAGGAGAACATGGATGCGGTACTTAAGACCGTGGTAATGGGACGTGCCTGCAGGAATGCCTGCAACATAAAGAACCGCCAGCCTATCGGCAAGATGCTCATCAAGGCGCCGTTTACATTATCGGAATTCTATAAGGAGATAATAGAAGACGAGCTTAATGTAAAATCAGTCGAGTTTAAGGATGATGTAAGTGATTTTACTTCCTATTCGTTCAAGCCGCAGCTTAAGACGGTAGGTCCCAAGTACGGCAAGCTCATCGGAGGCATAAAGCAGACACTGGCCGAAATAGACGGAAATGAGGCTATGGGTAAGCTGAATTCCGAGGGTGCTCTTAAGTTTGACATTGGCGGCACGGAGGTTGTATTATCTAAGGAAGACCTGCTTATCGAGCCTGTTCAGAAGGACGGATACGTATCCGAGAATGATAATCAGGTGACAGTAGTCCTTGATACAAACCTTACACCCGAGCTTATCGAGGAGGGCTTTGTACGCGAACTTATCAGCAAGATACAGACCATGCGTAAGGAAGCCGGCTTCGAGGTTATGGACAAGATCTATGTTTATGAGAAGGACAATGATAAGCTCAAGGGGATAATGGAAGCAAACAAGGCTGATATAATCAGGGATGTAATGGCCGATGATATCAAATATGATACCATCGAAGGCTATGAGAAGTCCTGGGATATAAACGGCGAGAAGGTTGTTTTAGGTGTGAAGAAGATATAACACGGAGAGGTTATATTTTAAGGAAATAAAAGAAAAAGTAGGAGGATAAGGGTTTGGTTAAGAAGCAAGTGCAGCAGTTTGACAAGGAAGCATTTAAGAAGGTCGTAAGCGACAATGTCAAGACATTGTACAGGAAGACTCTTAAGGAAGCAACGGAGCAGCAGATCTTCCAGGCTGTATGCTATGCGGTAAAGGATACTATAATTGATAACTGGATGGATACGCAGAAGGCATACGAGAAAAAGGATCCCAAGACAGTCTATTATCTGTCGATGGAATTCCTTATGGGAAGGGCTCTCGGAAACAGCCTTATCAACTTAAGGGAATACAAGGAGGTTGCGGAAGCCCTTGATGAACTGGGCATTGATATTAACCTTGTTGAGGATCAGGAGAGGGATGCGGCTCTCGGTAACGGAGGTCTCGGACGTCTCGCAGCCTGCTTCCTCGATTCACTCGCTACTTTGGGATACAGCGCATACGGCTGCGGCATCAGATACCGCTACGGTATGTTCAAGCAGGAGATAAGGGACGGTTATCAGGTAGAGGTACCGGATAACTGGCTTAAGGACGGTAATCCGTTCGAACTCCGCCGTCCCGAATACGCTAAGATAGTAAAGTTCGGCGGCTATGTCAAGGTGGATGTGGATGAGTTCGGCGAGAGCCATTTTTCACAGGAAGGATACCAGTCGGTACAGGCTATCCCCTACGATCTTCCCATAGTAGGTTACGGCAACAGGATAGTAAATACGTTAAGGATCTGGGATGCACAGCCTGTTGAGTGCTTCCAGCTTGATTCCTTTGATAAGGGCGATTACAAGATGGCTGTTGAGCAGGAGAACCTTGCAAGAAACATCTGTGAGGTGCTGTATCCCAACGATAATCATTATGCCGGTAAGGAATTGAGGCTTAAGCAGCAGTACTTCTTCATTTCAGCAAGCATTCAGGAAGCGGTTGAGAAGTATATGCGTACGCATGATGATGTAAGGAAGCTCCATGAGAAGGTAGTCTTCCAGCTTAACGATACACATCCTACGGTAACGGTAGCCGAGCTTATGCGTATCTTAATGGATGAATACAATCTCGGCTGGGACGAGGCATGGGCAGTAACAACCAAGACCTGTGCTTACACGAACCATACGATAATGTCCGAGGCTCTTGAGAAGTGGCCTATCGAGCTGTTTTCAAGGCTGCTTCCGAGAATATACCAGATAGTAGAGGAGATCAACAGAAGGTTCATCGAGCAGATACGGGCCAAGTATCCGGGTAACGAGGATAAGGTCCGCAAGATGGCAATAATCTACGATGGACAGGTTAAGATGGCTCATCTTGCCATATGCGCCAGCTTCTCGGTAAACGGTGTTGCAAGGCTTCATACGGAGATCCTTAAGAACCAGGAGCTTAAGGACTTCTATGAGATGATGCCCGAGAAGTTCAACAACAAGACAAACGGAATAACCCAGAGGCGTTTCCTCTTACACGGCAATCCGCTGCTTGCAGACTGGGTTACCTCAAGGGTAGGAGATGACTGGATCACGAATCTTCCCAAGATAAACAAGCTTAAGGTATTTGCGGATGATCCCAAGGCTCAGCAGGAGTTCATGAACATCAAGTACCAGAACAAGGTCCGTCTTGCAAAATATATCCTTGAGAATAACGGTATCGAAGTCGATCCGAGGTCTATTTTTGATGTGCAGGTAAAGAGGCTTCATGAATACAAGAGACAGCTTCTTAACATCCTTCATATAATGTATCTGTATAATGAGCTAAAGGAGCATCCCGAAATGGACTTCTATCCGAGGACCTTCATCTTCGGTGCGAAGGCGGCAGCAGGCTATCGTACGGCCAAGCTTACGATCAAGCTCATAAATACGGTTGCCGATGTCGTAAATAACGATCCTTCGATAAACGGTAAGATCAAGGTCGTATTCATAGAGGATTACCGTGTATCCAATGCAGAGTGGATCTTCGCGGCAGCAGATGTTTCAGAGCAGATATCGACTGCAAGTAAGGAAGCTTCGGGAACAGGTAACATGAAGTTCATGTTAAACGGTGCAGTAACCCTCGGAACAATGGACGGAGCAAATGTTGAGATAGTAGAGGAAGTGGGCAAGGAGAACGCATTTATCTTCGGCCTTTCATCGGAAGAGGTTATAAACTATGAGAACAGGGGCGGATA
>JAFSZZ010000151.1 GCA_017458765.1 Lachnospiraceae bacterium
GGCTTGAACATTATCGTTTCATCCAGACGGTTTAAAAATTCCGGTCTGAAATGAGACCGCAGATCATTCAGTACGAGTTCCTCGGCTTCCTTACGGATATCACCGTTTTCATCAATTCCGTCAAGAAGATACTCCGAACCTATATTGCTGGTCATTATAAGTATCGTGTTTTTAAAATCCACCGTACGTCCCTGCGAATCGGTAACACGTCCGTCATCGAGTACCTGGAGCAGCACATTGAACACATCCGGATGTGCCTTCTCTATCTCATCAAACAGAACAACCGAATAGGGTTTACGCCTTACGGCTTCCGTAAGCTGGCCGCCTTCTTCATATCCCACATATCCGGGAGGCGCTCCTATAAGTCGCGATACGGAGAACTTCTCCATATACTCGGACATATCTATCCTTACCATGTTATTTTCATCATCAAACAGGCTGCGTGCCAGTGATTTGGCAAGTTCGGTCTTACCCACACCGGTAGGTCCAAGGAACAGGAACGAGCCTATGGGTTTGGAAGGATCCTTGATACCTGCCCTGCTCCTTATTATCGCTTCCGATACCCTTGTTACCGCCTCATCCTGTCCGATAACGGATTTATGCAGTTCATCATCAAGATGAAGAGTCTTGTTACGTTCGGATTCCGTCAACTTGGCAACAGGGATACCGGTCCAACGTGATATGATCCTTGCTATCTCTTCATCGGAAACATTTTCATGCACCAGGCTTCCCTCTCCGTTCTTAACGGCCTTCTCTTCCGTTTCAAGTGTGCTCTTAAGCCTCGGGATTATATCATACTGCAGCTCACCGGCACGTGTGTAATCACCCTGGCGCTGTGCAATCGCAAGTTCGTTTCCGGCATCCTCGATCTGCTGCCTGAGTTCCTGCAGTTTCTCAACGGATTTCTTCTCGTTCTCCCACTGCGCCATACGGTTCGTAAGTTCTTCCGTTTTATCGGCCAGTTCCCTGTTAAGCGCTTCAAGCCTTTCGATGCTCAGCCGGTCATTTTCCTTTTTGAGCGCTTCAGCCTCTATCTTAAGCTGTGTCACCTTGCGGTTCAGTTCATCAAGCTCCGTCGGCATGGAATTAAGTTCAGTCTTTATCAGTGCGCATGCCTCGTCTACAAGGTCGATAGCCTTATCCGGCAGGAACCTGTCAGAGATATAACGATGGCTCAGCATCGCCGCCGATACAAGAGCCGAATCCGTTATCTTAACGTGGTGGAAATTCTCATACCTTTCCTTTAAGCCCCTTAAGATCGATATCGTCTCCTCTACCGATGGCTCATCCACCATCACGGGCTGGAAACGACGCTCAAGTGCCGCATCCTTCTCAATGTACTGACGGTATTCATCCAGTGTGGTGGCACCTATGCAATGGAGTTCGCCCCGTGCGAGCATGGGCTTTAACATATTGCCCGCGTCCATCGCACCGTCCGTCTTACCTGCGCCGACTATAAGATGCAGTTCATCGATAAAGAGGATGATCTCGCCGTCCGACTGTCTTACATCCTCAAGCACAGCCTTTAAACGTTCCTCGAATTCACCCCTGTATTTTGCCCCCGCAACAAGAGCGCCCATATCAAGTGAAAATATCTTCTTATCCTTAAGGTTATCCGGTACATCTCCACCCGCGATCCTTTGTGCAAGTCCCTCGACAACTGCCGTCTTGCCGACACCGGGTTCACCGATGAGAACAGGGTTGTTCTTGGTCTTCCTCGACAGTATCCTTATGACATTCCTTATCTCATCATCCCTGCCTATGACGGGATCCATCTTCTGGTTTACGGCCTTTTCGACAAGTTCGACGCCGTATTTTTCCAGCGTGTCATATGTCGCTTCTGGATTGTCGCTGGAAACTCTCTGGTTGCCCCTTACAGCCTGCAGAGCCTGAAGAAACCTCTCTCTTTTGATACCGAACTCGGTAAACAGAGCCTTAAGTTCCTTATCCGGATGCGCTATCAGTGACAGCATTATATGTTCTACCGATACATATTCATCACCGAATACCTTAAGCTCCTTCTCCGCCGAAAGTACCGCATCATTAAGTGCCTGACTCCAGTAACGTTTGCCGCCCTGCACCTTGGGACGTCCGTCGATTATCTTCTGTACCGCATTTTTAAAATATGGGAGGTTTATTTCCATCTTCTCGATCATCTTGGGAATAAGCCCATCCTCCTGCTGCAGTAATGCAAGTAACAGATGTGCCTGCACCATCTCCTGATTGCCATTCTCCATGGCTATCTGTTCAATGTCATTTAATGCCTCACGGCTCTTCTGTGTAAATAAATTGATATCCATAAAACCTCACCTCAGCTTTCATAATATAATAAATAACTGCTTGGTACAGCAGCTCAAAATACACCTTATTACCTTCCCAAGCAGTTACATCATATCACGATTGTTAGCACTCGTCAAGCGTGAGTGCTAACAATTCTAAAAATCCCTTATAGATCCTGTTCGGTGATCTCCATGAGCGCATTGTTTGCGCTCTCGTTGTCTTCATTTATCTCATATACGAGCCTGTTGGCCTGATTGGAAATTACCTGTTCAAAATAATTGCGTACCGAGCGGGCATTTCCGAAATTATTTCCTTCATAAAACCGAAGCTGTGATATGCGGTTCAATATATAAGGGCGCAGCCTCGGATCGACCGAATAATCCTGCTCCCTGCATCTTGTTAAAAATATCTCGGTCAGCTCCTCGTCATTATAATCCTCAAAATAAACATATTTGTTGAAGCGGGATTTAAGTCCGGGATTCGAGCTGATAAATCTCTCCATAAGATCCGGATAGCCGGCTACGATGACGACCAGCCTGTCCCGGTTATCTTCCATCAGCTTAAGAAGGGTATCGATCGCTTCCTGACCGTAGTCGCCTTCCCTCTCACTGACAAGTGTATATGCCTCATCTATGAACAGCACTCCGTCAAGTGCCGCATCAACGACCTCATGTACCTTCTGCGCCGTCTGTCCCATATATCCGGCCACGAGTCCCGACCGGTCGGTCTCAACGAGCTGCCCCTTCTTAAGTATCCCAAGCGAATAATAGGCCTGTGCGATCTTGCGTGCTATCGTAGTCTTGCCGGTTCCGGGATTACCTGTGAACACCATATGGCGTGATATCTCGGTTGCCTTAAGGCCCCTCTGTTCACGCAGTTTCTGGACCATCATCAGGTTCACCATATCATGGACTTCCTTCTTTACGGCATAAAGGCCGATAAGAGAATCCACTTCGGCAAGGATATCTCGCACATCCTTCTTTGCCTCATTGCTCTCACGGGAAAACAGCGTGGCATTTTCTATCTCTACCTGCTCCCTTAGCGTAAGCTTCCCGTTTCCCGAACCGCTGCCGGGATGCTGCATGTCGGGACTTCCGACCGAAGGCACGGGTATCACCTTACTCTTATATACGGTGTCACCGTTGGTCAGTTCATCATTTTCTTCTATCTGCTCGATATACTGGATACATAGATTTGAGAAATGCTGGAGCAGCATCACGGGATACTGCAGCCTCATGCAGTCACAGTTTATGACAAGATTGCCCACCAGAACAAATGCATCCACAATTTCCCTTGAACTTACAAGATAGCATTTACCGCCCATGTTTTCATCCTTCTCGGCATGGGCTATGATCTGAAGGCTCGACGGAACATGGCGCAATATACTGTCTTCCGCCAAAATGTTCTCACCGAAATTCTTCTTCAGGAAATCCTCATCTACAAGGATCTGAAAGATGGTATTTATAGTCATGCTCTCGGTGACTGATACCGCACCGTCACTGCTGGCAAGGAAATATGCCAGGTTCAGGGCTTCATCCCTGAACTTATTGTAAAGCGTGTCCTTATCTTTCTTATTTACCTCTCCTCCGTACATCCTACAGATGTCACGGCATTTCTTCATTGCTGCAAACGCAGGATTCATTTAACGTTCCCCTTGTGCAAAAATGCTCATCTATTCAAAATCCGATCGTATCCGGGCTGCCCTTCAATGATAAATGAAACCTTATCATCCCGGCTCCGGACAGTTCCGTATCTTCAAGGTGTTCAAATCCGAGAAGTTTACATAACTTTACGGACGCCTCATTTCCGGGCCTCACAAAACAATTCAAACCTTTCATTTCCAGAACGTCCCGGGCGTAACCGATCACTGCCCTGCACGCTTCCAGAGCATATCCCCGTCTCTGGCGATCCTTCTCTATCACATAACCGAGTTCCGCCTCATCATATCCTTCCCTTCCGGTTATGCCCGCACGGCCCACAACACGTCCGCCTTCCTTCTCAACGACGAGCCACAGACCGTATCCGCAGAACTCATACATATTTTTAATGTAATCCTTCGTGTATTCGATCTCCTGCTGCCTGTCCTCATACAGCGGCTCGGTATGGTCCGTTATCCCTTCTCCGTCATAGATCTCATAAAGCCTGTCAACATCCTCAACCGTCATCTCGCGCAGGATAAGCCGGTCCGTACTCAGTATGGTCCACGGCAGATGCTTAAACCTCTGATACATCTTCAGGATAAAATCCGCATTTATCTCATCAAATCCCTGTATGATGCATTGAGATCCGCTATCCGGTTCAGCATTTCCGTTAATATCGCAATATATGTATCCAACATCATTCTGCCGTGCAAGTGCGGCGCCCTCAGAGCAGTCTGTAAGGATATATGCCTGCTCCCTGTCCATCGTAGCAAGTGCCTGCATGGCTTTTTCCTCATCGGAAGGGATAAGGAACGGGATAAGGTCTGTACCTGCCGTCTTAACGTCCGCGAGCACACGGTCAAGATACGGATATGAATAGTCCCTGAATATCAAGATCAGATATCTCATCACCCAGTCTTCTCCACAATAAACCCAACGACCGGTCATCCTGTTCGGATATGCTCAATTATACAACAGCATGGTAGTTCTGTCACATACTTTATGATATACTTAATAAATCCGGACATAAGTAATGTACCGGCACAAAATAAGATCATAAAGGGGTTTATTATGGAAATTGAAAAGCTGCTCTCTCACGTCGATCACACTTTGTTAAAACCTGTTTCCACCTGGGAACAGATCTGCGAACTCTGCGATGATGCGATAAGTTTTAATACCGCATCCGTCTGCGTGCCGCCGTGCTACGTAAAGAGGATACACGATACTTACAAAGACCGGCTTAAGATATGCACCGTGATCGGATTCCCTTTGGGTTACTGCACCGCAGAGGTCAAGGTGTACGAGACAAAACAGGCTGTTCTTGAAGGCGCAGATGAGATCGATATGGTCATCAATATTTGCGAAGTCAAAAACGGAAATTTCGATCTTGTCAAAGAAGAGATCGAGGCTGTAAGGGAAGCCTGCAAGGGCCATATACTTAAGGTCATAATCGAGACCTGCTATCTTACGGAAGATGAGAAGATAAAGCTTTGTAAGATCGTTACGGAAGCCGGTGCGGATCATATCAAGACCTCCACGGGATTTGGGACCGGCGGAGCAACACATGAGGATGTGAAGCTCTTTAAGGAGAACATCGGAGAAGGTGTTAAGATCAAGGCCGCCGGCGGCATCACAACGCTTGAGGACATGGAGCAGTATCTTTCGGAAGGCTGTGACAGGATAGGAACTTCAAGAGCCGTCGGGATCCTGAAAAACAAAGCCTGAAAAGGAAAATTTTTTCCAAAAAACATTAGAAATCTTACCGCTGTTCGTGTTAGAATGTTAAAAGAGAGTGTAATCCCAGTTGTTAACCGTTTTGTTTCTGTTTTAGGAGTGTGAAGCGTATGTTCAATGTTAATGATATGGTTGTTTACGGTAACCAGGGAGTATGCGAAATAGTTAATATCGGCACCTTATCTATGTCAATGGTAGACAAGAAGAAACTGTATTACACCCTCAGACCTTTATATCATCAGGATGCGGCTGTATATGTTCCGGTAGATAATGTTACCGCCGTAATGCGACCGGTAATAACAAAAAATGACGCCGAGAAGCTGATAAAGAGGATACCGGACATCGAGAACGCATGGATAGTCAACGAGCAGGAGCGTGAAGAACAGTACAAATCAGCCCTTCGTACCTGCGACTGTGAGGAACTCGTCAAGATAATAAAGACTCTGTTCAAGCGCAGGAAGACCCGCATAGACAGCGGCAAGAAGGCAACAGTCGTTGACGAACGTTATTTCAAACAGGCAGAGAATCAATTGTACGAAGAACTGGCATATGCTCTTGATATGGACCGCAAGGAAGTCGGGGATTACATAGCAAAGAGCATCAAAAAAACCATCGCCTGATCCATCGCTTAGACAGCCTACAAAAATAAGCAGCCGTACGTTAATGTATGGCTGCTTATTTTTTACTCATTTTATGATGTTCTCTTTTACAGAAGCAGATCATCAAAAAAATCCGCCTTTTTCTTTCCGCATTCTTCGATAAGGTAGGCCTTCATCTGTGCGTGACGATCCCCCATCATGTTAAGCACCGCTTCAAGATTGCCATCATTTATCGCACCTATATCAAGCATCATCCTGTAATAATCCCTGTCATCACCGTGTCTCTTAAGCAGCATCCTGATGGCCGCCTCGGACTCGCATCCGCTCGTATGGTCTCTTAAGTAATCCCTAAGAGGTTCCTTATCTTCTTCCTTAAGCGCTATATCGTTGACCAGGCGGAGCATGCACAGAGAGGATTTTTTCTCACGGTTATATTCAAGGTATTCCTCATAATCAAAATGAAGATCCTCCTCTCCGCAGAGCACATACAGATGGTACCCGTCATCGTCCTTAAGGCTCAGTATGTGCGACAGCTTCGTATCCCATTTACACAGCCATTCGTCCTCTCCGCAGTGCAGGGTATCCAGAAGATATTCCGCATCCATTATCACTGGTGCCGCTGCCATGAGACGAGATACCATGATGCGGTCGGGTCCTTCTGTCCCCTCATCATATACATCCATTTCACGGAGATTGAGATCTTTTTTAAATACGCCCTTACCGAGTTCGATACGTCCCCTTTGCATTTCAACCCGCGTCAGATTATCACAGAAGGCAAAGGCCCATTCACCGACAGACCTTACGGTACCCGGTATACTTACGTGCCGCAGTCCTTTACAGCCAAGGAAAGCTTTTTTTGCGATATGCCGCACGGGCCGGCCTTCTATCTCCTCCGGGATGTCGATACCGTTCAGCTTCTTATCGGCATCTGATATTACGATGTATGTATCTCCCTGTGCTTCCTTTATCTCATAATATATTTTCAGTTCATCATCATATAACCGCATCAGGTCACCTTCCGTTAAGCGCTCCGTGCATGGGAAGACAAGAGCAGAGCTCCGCCCTCATCCTTAAGCCACTTCCTGCACTGTTTATAATCGGGGATTACTTCCCCCACAAGCTTCCAGAACCGCGCCGAATGGTTCATCTCCTTACGATGGCAGAGTTCATGCACTACAACATAATCCTGTATGTGTTCGGGTGTCTTCATGAGCATGCAGTTAAAATTCAGATTTCCTTTAGAACTGCAGCTTCCCCAGAGCGTCTTCTGGTTCCTTACCGTTATATGCCCGTATGTAACTCCTATTATCTGCGCATAATGCTTAACCTTTAAAGGAAGCACCCTGAGAGCCTCCTCCGTAAGATCCCTTAGTTCCCAACGGCTTAAAGGCTCCGCCTGCCGGGCCTTTTCCATCCTCTTCTCGGCTCCTGCCATATGCTTTTCTATCCATTCGTTTTTTTCTTCCAAAAATCGCTGTATCTCATACTTTGGAGTCCTCATCGGCGCACGGACCGTGAGATGTGCCCCGGAGTCTATCTCAATGGATATCGTTTTTCTTCTGCTGCGTATAAGAGTATAATCAAACATCAAGCAGCTCCTTAATCTCTTCCTGCATATTTATATTGCGCTCGTCAAGCATCATCTCATCCTTATACTTCATATAAGAATCACATCCGTATCTTGCTATGAATCTGGAAGTGTACGAATTAACGGTCATTTCGGTAACAAGTATGAGCATCTCGTTTCCGCCGCTGTAAGCCCTGTCCGCAAAGGCAAACAGGTTCTCAAGTTCCTCACGTATACTGTCACTGCGCTCACGTACCGCGGCTATCTCCATATTATAGCGGTCCCTTATGACCTCAAAAGGCTCATCCGACTTAAGCGCCTCCTTGTATGCATCCTCCAGAAATCTGATGCACGATCTTTTGATCCTCTCATTTTCCTTCGAAAGCGCGGATGCTTTTCTCAAAGCCTTAAGATCGTCGCGCAGCTTCTGTGCTATATCAAGCATTGCCGTGAGCACATCATTGTCGGGATCGTCTTCATTTCCGTTAAGTTCGGGAGCCGGCTGTGATTTGACCTTAAGCTGTTTTAACAGCGGATTAAGTTCCATAAGGTAATCGGCATTGTTCAGGCTGTTCCTCACATCAGCGATAACACGGTCCATTAACATGGACAGGAGCGAAAGCCTCTCATCAAATCCCGCATTGGCCGCCCTGTCATAAACCTCATCGGATACACTGCCAAGCAGTATCTCTTCGACATGATAATCCCTCTTATACTTGTTATAGAGTTCATAGTAGGCGGCAAATTCCCGGACCACGGTTTCATTGCGGATGTACTGGTCTATAAGGGTATCATCCACCGCAAGAGAGGCTCCCTCGTAAAGCTTAAGTATCTCCGACAGATCCTCCCAGCCTCTCGCCGTTACATAAGACTTTCCGTTGACCGTATTCTCTATAAGATAGAAGTATTCCCTCTTAAGGTCGAGGAAGCTTATTATCGACGGATGCACGCTGTTTTCAAGGGCATATTCCTTCCATACCTTATAATCCGCCTCGACATTCATTATCTTAAGCCTGTCCATTACAGCGACGTCAAATTCGCGGACCGCCTTATTGAATTCGGGCGGATTCCCTGCCGTCACTATCACCCATCCCTCAGGCACCTGATGACGCCCGAACACCTTGTACTGAAGGAACTGGAGCATCGAAGGCGCGAGCGTTTCGGAGACACAGTTTATCTCATCAAGGAAAAGGATGCCTTCCTTAATGCCCGTCTCCCTCATAGTCTCATATATGGTCGCGATTATCTCGCTCATGGTATATTCGGTCACATCATATTCAAGCCCTTCATATTCCTCATGCTTTATGAAGGGAAGGCCTATCGCCGACTGCCTTGTGTGATGCGTCATGGAGTATGATACAAGGGCAATGCCCAGCTCCTGCGCTATCTGCTCCATCAC
>JAFSZZ010000152.1 GCA_017458765.1 Lachnospiraceae bacterium
ATGTGTGAGCACCACCTGCTCCCTTTCTACGGTAAGGCTCATGTTGCCTATATACCTGACGGCAGGGTGGTGGGCCTTAGCAAGCTTGCGAGAACAGTGGACATAATAGGTAAGAAGCCCCAGATTCAGGAACGTATGACTGCGGAAATCGCCGATGCGATTATGCAGTATCTGAAGCCCAAGGGAGCCCTTGTCATGATAGAAGCTGAACATATGTGCATGACCATGCGCGGGATTAAGAAACCGGGCTCCAAAACCGTTACCATGGTGGCCCGCGGTGAATTCGAAAATAACAAGGATTTAAGGGACGAATTCTTTGCCTTGCTTGGAAGGTAGATATTATGGGTATTTATTTGAATCCCGGGTATGGGTCCTTTGAAGAAGAGCTCAATTCCCAGATATATGTGGATAAAACTGAAATGATTCTTCTGACCAATTCTTTTGTTAAGACTAAGCAGAAGTATATGTCCATATCCCGTCCGCGTAGATTCGGAAAATCATATGCGGCAGATATGCTGTGCGCTTATTACGGCAGGCCTGACGGATGTAAGTTGTTTGAAAAATGTAAGGTATCCGGCCATGACGGCTGGGATAAATACCTTGGCAGGTTCGATGTTATCAGGCTCGTTATGACCGATTTTATTAAAGAGGGTGAGGATGTCGTTAAAGCTCTTGATAAGATAAGAAAGCGTATAATCATTGATCTTAGGCAGGAATATCCGGATGTTGAATATGACGAGGATGATCTTGTCTACAGTATGGAACTGTTAAGCCGGAGCAAGGGCATTCTGTTTGTCATTATCATAGACGAGTGGGATGCTGTATTTCGCGAGTGTAAGGACGATGAGGCAGGCCAGAGTAAATATCTCGATTTTCTGCGGGATTGGTTCAAGGGGAAGGATTACGTGGCACTTGCTTACATGACCGGGATACTTCCGATCAAGAAATACGGCAAACATTCGGCCTTAAATATGTTCGATGAGTATTCAGTGATCACGCCCATGCAGATGGCACCTTATACTGGATTTACGTGTGATGAAGTAAAGGAGCTGTGTGAAGAATACAACATGGATTACAAAGAGATATCCGATTGGTATGACGGATATGTTGTAAGCAATATGATCCCGGTCAAAATGAGGGAGAAATTCCGAAACAAGGAATACAATTCGCAGAATATATCAATCTACAGCCCATTATCAGTTGTAAAAGCGGTAACCACCGGATATATACACAATTACTGGAATAAAACGGAGAATTACGAAGCCCTGGCAGAGTATATCCGTATGAATCTGGACGGTCTGAAGGATGCGGTGGTCCTGATGATGGATGGGGGAAGTGTTAAGGCAGATGTATCAACATATCAGAATGACATGACCACCTTTACATGCCGGGATGATGTGCTGGCACTGCTTATAAATCTAGGGTATCTTAAGTATAATCTTGAAACAAGGGAGGTGTCCATTCCCAATAAGGAGATTCTCGATGAATTCAGGACCTCGACCAAATCGGATGAGTGGGTAGATACCTTTAAGTCATTTAAGATGTCACTTAAACTTCTTGATGCCATATGGGCCGGTGATGAGGGTACAACAGCTGAATTTATGGAGCTTGCCCACGACAGGAGTGCCAATAAGACATACAATGACGAAGCAGCTCTAAGCTACGGAATCCAATATGCCCTGTATGCTGCGCAGAAGTACTATACTACAATACAGGAGCTTGACAGCGGCAAGGGCTATGCCGACCTTGTGTACCTTCCTTCTCCGAAATATCCGGGTAAGCCTGCACTCCTTATGGAACTTAAATACAATAAGAATGTAAAGACTGCGGCTGACCAGATAAAGTCACGCAACTATCCTCAGGTGCTTGAACACTACGCAGGGAATATCCTTATAGTCAGCGTGAATTATGATAAGGATGTCGGAGGAGATGGATTCAAGAAACACAGCTGCAGGATCGAGAAGGCATAATGTGAAACGGGGAACCATCACATAGAAAAGACCTGAAAGTTGGGACATTAACGGGAATCCTTGAGCAGGCAAATCTAACAATTGATGAATTC
>JAFSZZ010000153.1 GCA_017458765.1 Lachnospiraceae bacterium
ACCTTTACCGCATAGGTTCCCGGTTCCGTACAATTACTCTCTTTATCCGTTGCTTCATCCGTGGTAAACCACTTAAATGTTATGTCCTTTGCTCCGTACTTTACCTTATTTCCGTTATACATAAGGTTTGGCTTGAGCATGTTCTTCTTCCCTGCCTTATATTCCGTACTGAACACATCATTGTCTGCTGTCAGATTTTCAAGCGGCATTGGGATTATATTGAAATACACAGTTTCGCTTCCGCTGTAATCTCCCTTCATCTTTATGATGATCTGGGGCTTCTTCTTATCTTCGGTTATCCCTTTTGAGACATTCTTATTATTCTTATAGGATAAGGTATAATCCGTCTTCTCCGTAAGCAGCTTATATCCCTTATATACATGGATCTCGGGCTTTATCGCATTTCCTGTATAGTGATAGCCTGTATTGTCAAGTCCGGCTACCCATATCCTGGCTTCGCCCTTGCCATCATCCTCTGTTACAAATGCCTGCCCGGCTGCCGGTGTTATCGGCTTATCATCAGCGCCCTTTTCTACTATCTCCGAAGGCAGCACGGTCACGATGCATTCAGCTTTTACAGTATTACCCGGAGCTGCTCCGTTTGCCGTTGCCGTTATGGTCACGGTCGCCGGTACCGGATCTCCGGATCCGTCGGTAGCTGCCCTAACTGCAGTGACTTTACCGGTACTTACATCAAGTTTCACATATGTCTGTGATGTATCGGAACTGCTCCAGGTTATGCTCTTATCCTTGGAGCCTGCGGGACTTACCGTCGCAGACAGTTTAAATGAATCGCCGGGATATAATGTAACACTTGTCTTATTCAGGGTGACCCGGGTTACATCCATTTCATCAGATACAGGAGCCGCCTCTACCGTTACATTAAAAGTCGCTTTAACACCGTTACCGGCTTCTACTGTTATGAGTGCTTTTCCGGGAGCCATACCTGTCACAAGACCTGTCTGATCAACAGTGGCGACTTCCGGCTTATCACTCGACCACGTAACATTGCCTGTAGCTTCCTCGGGAGACAGTACCGCTTTCAGACTGAGAGTATAACCTGCTATGATCGTGTTCATATTTTTGTCATTTACGATACTTATCCCGGTTATCTCAACAGTTCCTTCCGCTTCCGGGTTGACAAGATGCAGATCATTTTCGTATCCGCCGCTTATTACGGTATATGCTCCCCCCTCATCATCATAAAATGTCCCTGGAAGCCCTGCAGGCGATGTTAAGAGAGGCATCCCTGCAGGAAGATAAATTTCATACAGCCCGGAAAGGCTTTCAAGCGAGCCGGGAGAGCCGTAATATAATGCTCCTTTTCCCGCAAGCGCATTGGCGCCCATCTCCACATGCCTGAAATCGAGCGAATACAGCATCGGTGCATTTATCATAAGCTGACCCTTGGACGACAGCTTCGAAAGATTGAGCGAATCCTCACCAAGCACCAGCTCTGTTGCCTTATTAAGATTGAACATCTCTACAGGAAATGCTTGCGAACTCGCAAATTTCAGATTGCTGAATCTACGTCCCGTAAGATCGAGTTTTTTAACAGAAGCAAGGGTAAACATGCCTCCGGCATCCGAAAGCGCCTCAAATGTGGTATTGGTCCCCCACTTTATCCCGGTAAGATTGGGCATATAGAACATACCGTTTGCATATTTTACCTTTCTCGTGTCAAAGCCTGTCAGGTCAAGGCTTGTTATTGCGGGTCCGGCATTCACATTGTAAAGCTTTGCAGTGACCCAGGCCGGGCTGAATACGGCAAATCCATCCAGGAACTTGTCATATTGATAGCTTCCCTCGTAGATCTCGGGATCCATATACGCGGGAATCGTTTCAATTAGCTTTTTATTGCACTGATGAGCTCCGAACATGCCGGACATATCCGTCACGCTGCCTGTATCCATTGCTGTAATATTATTGATCTGTGTAAGGTTGTAATCTCCCGCGAACATAAAGCTCATGTCAGTAACCTTTGATGAGTCCATATCGGAAGGAAAGGTAATGCTCTCAAGATATTCAGTAAAGGTGCACATCCTTGACATATCAGTCACCTTTGAAAAATCGAAGCCCGACAGATCAAGGGAAGATATGGTCGAGCCTTCAAACATTTCGGACATATCTTCCGCACTTTCCGTGTTAAAATGCGAAAGATCCAGAGCTGTGGCAGGCTGGTATAATCCGCTCGGGACATGATAGCTTCTGAACATTCCCTTAAAATTGGTGACCTTCGAGGTGTCGAGGGTAGTCACACCAATGTTTGCGCGGTTCGTCATGGTAACATCAGCGAACATGAAGCTCATATCAGTCACATTTGAGGTATCAAGCGCCGCAAAATCAAGAGAATCGTATGTGGTGGCATCAAAACCCTCTCTGCCTTTTTTCCCGAGGAACATGTATGACATGTTCTTGATATTGGATCCTACCGTTTTGGGATTTCCCTGTATCACAATTTCGGAAAGACATCTCAAAGTGATATTTCCCATACTTGAAAACAGATACGAGCAATCCTCGGGGAATCCGACGCCGTCCTCTACGATCAGCTTTGACGCAAATTGGGGAACGATATTTCCTCCCTTTGCAATGCGTACATTATATGTTGTTCCGCTCAGGGGATCGGTATAGGTTGCGGGTATCTTCCAGGTGTCTATAGGCAGGTTCGCCTGGCTGTAATCCGCTGCCTTCCAGTTATCGAAAACATGCATGCCTTGCTCTATTTTTCTTACAAACAGGGAATAAGGAGTCACATGATATAAAGTAAGAATATGCTCAGTACCGGTATCCGTGAACCTGTACACATAGGGCCGGAGCGAAAAACTGCCCATCTTTGATGCATAATAGGGCTCATCGCTCCAATATTTTGTATAGTTGTCGTCGCCCCCATAATAATAGCAATCATAGCTTATGCTCTGAGTAGCGACGAATCCTGCA
>JAFSZZ010000154.1 GCA_017458765.1 Lachnospiraceae bacterium
ATCTATTTCTGTGTATGTACGATCATTGTGGTGATCGTTTTCGGAGTGGTCGGGCATTTTGTGATCGGATCGTATTATGACAGGCTTGCTGCCGAAAATGACAGCGCTATGGTTTCCGTGAGCGAAGTTCAGAGATGGCTTGGCGAGATAAAATATGTTTATTTTATCATGACGGCGCTTTTCCTGATCATCACGACATCGCTTACCGTTTTTATTGCAAGGAACGGAAGGCTGGTAACAAAACTCGAAGAAGAAAACCGTTCGGTAGAGGTGGCGGAGCGAGCCAATCAGGCCAAGACGGATTTCCTTGCGAATATGTCGCACGAAATAAGGACGCCCATCAATTCCATACTCGGATTTAATGAGATGATAGCGCGTGAGACCGATCAGGATGTGATCGCAGGATATACAGAAGATATAAAAGGCTCAGGAGAAACCCTCCTGTTCCTGATCAATGATATCCTTGATTTTTCCAAGATAGAATCCGGAAATGTTGAGATAACCGAGAAGAAGTATAATGTGTCGGATCTTATCAACAATATAAACAATATGATCGGGATTCGTGCCAGGGGAAAGGGTATTGAGTATAATGTCCAGATCGATCCGGCACTGCCAAAGAGCCTGTACGGAGACAAAAACCGGGTGCAGCAGATAATCGTTAATCTGCTTACCAATGCGGTAAAATATACAGACAACGGCTCGGTTACATTTAAGATGGGCTGGAATGAAGAGAATCGTTCCATTAAGGTACAGGTCATTGATACGGGACGAGGGATCAAGGAGGAAGATGTAGATCTTCTGTTCAACAAGTTTAAGCGGGTAGGACTTGAAGATAACGGTAATATAGAGGGCTCCGGACTGGGCCTTGTGATAACAAAGATGCTCCTTAACAAGATGGAGGGTTCCATAGATCTTGAATCAACTTACGGAGAGGGTTCAACATTTTCGGTAATGATCCCTCAAAAGCCCGCAGGTACGGAGAAGATAGGCAGGTATGAGAAGCCGGAACGCAGAAGAAGGAAGTTTTCTCATCTGTTCCGTGCCAATGATGCGAAGATACTTGTGGTTGATGATACGGCGACCAACCTTGCCATTATAAAGGGACTGCTCAAGGATACGGGTATCGTGATCGATACTGCGATAAGCGGTGAAGCCTGTCTTGAAATGGTCAGGGATAATACATACGATATTATCTTCCTTGATATAAGAATGCCCGGAATGAACGGGGAAGAGGTGCTTGAAAGGATAAACAAGGGAGGGATCAGACGTGGAGTCCCGGTGATCGCATTAACGGCGGATGCGCTCAAGGAATCAAGAGATAAGTTCATGGCAGAAGGATTTACGGATTATCTTGCAAAGCCCGTGAACGGGGAAAAACTCGAGGAAATGATCATCCATTTCCTGCCGGCTGAAAAGGTGATCATCAATTCCGACAGCGAAGACAGAAACGGCGGGGATAAGCGTGGAGAAGTGGCTGATACGGATGCGGTCGGTCTGTTCAGGCATCTTGACGAATATGTGGAGACACATAATGAGGAAGCGCTTAAGAGTATGTTAGGAGCGTTATCGAATTATTCCTTCTCCGGGAAAAATCAGGAAGGCTTCGATGCACTCAGGGAGGCTTTTGAGCTGAGGGATTATGACAGGATGCAGGCAATTATGGAAGGACTGATACACTGAAGAAAACTGACGGGATATTGAACAAAGGAGTTTTGCGGGGATGAACGGAGAAAACACGGAAAAGCTGCAGCGCCCCGACAGGGTAGGGCGCACACTCATACATAACGGATCGATAGTGGATATTTATGCGGATACCATGAAACTACCGGACGGAAGTACCGAGACCTTTGATTTTATCAAACACAAGGGAGCGGCTGCAGTCATACCTGTTATGGATGACGGGCGGATACTCATGGTCAGGCAGTACAGGAATGCGGTTGATGCTTATACGCTTGAGATACCGGCCGGCGGACTTGCGGATCCGGATGAACCTACACATACCTGTGCTTACAGGGAATTGGAGGAAGAGACAGGGTATCATGCAAAAGAGGAGGATGTGACCTTCCTTCTTACCATGTATACGACC
>JAFSZZ010000155.1 GCA_017458765.1 Lachnospiraceae bacterium
CAATGTCACGATTAAACTCAAGTCAGATAAGCTTCGTGTTATGTCCGTTGCAATATCCGATCTGAATAGGCAGCCCTCCGTATACGTTGTTCTGCAGTACTCCGAATGCATCGGTATACTCAAGATCCGGACAGCTTCCGACATACACCGTTCCTTCCGGGCATGGTGTCTTGTCCTCAAGCGCCTTGATCAGCCCCTTAAAATCATAACCTTCGAGTACTTTGCCGTAATCAGCAAATTCCGGATCTGTAACTTTTTTGATCTCCATAATACTCCTCTCGTTTTTTAGTTGTCTGTTAGATTAAGCACTTAACCGTCGGATAAAGATTCCTGAACTGCTTATATTTTACCTCATACTTTTCCGTAAGGTCTTTATCAGGCTCAACAGTATCTATTACTTTTACAAGCTTCTCCGTAGCTTCATGTACCGATGCATACTCGCCGCAACCTACAGCCGCAAGTATGGCACCGCCGTATCCGGGTCCTTCTTCCGATTCTATAACCTGAACTTCTATTCCCAGAACATTTGCGATTATCTTCTTCCAAAGGGGACTCTTGGCTCCTCCGCCGCAAATCTTCGTCTTTTTGATATCAATTCCAAGAGACTTGGCAACTTCAAACGAATCTCTTATTCCGAAAGCAACACCTTCGAGTATGGCCTGTGTCATGTCTGCTCTTGTAGTATCCATGCTCATACCTATAAACATCGCCCTTGCGTCGGGATTGTTGTGAGGGCTTCTCTCCCCCATAAGATATGGAAGGAAGAAAACATTATTTTCTCCGAGCTTTGTGATATCCTTCTGTTCAGCGCCATAATCGGTCGTATTAAGAATATCTTCCATCCACCATTTGTTACAGCTTGCAGCCGAAAGCATACATCCCATAAGATGATAGTTTCCATCCGCATGCGCAAAAGCGTGGAGAGCATTGTTCTCATCTACACAGAATTCCTTGCTGGAGATAAAGATCGTTCCGCTTGTTCCGAGAGATATGTTGCATCTGCCGTTTCCTACCGTTCCGGTTCCTATAGCTGCAGCAGCATTGTCTCCGGCACCCACTATGACCTTGACAGTCTCGGGGAATCCGAGCTCCTTGGCAACATCAGCCTTAATATTTCCTACAACTTCGTAACTCTCGAATATCTGTGCAAGTTGGTCTTCTCTTACATGGCATATTTCCATCATTTCCTTGGACCAGCACTTATTCTTCACATCAAATAGGAGCATACCCGATGCATCCGACACATCGGTACAGTGAACCCCAGAGAGCTTGTAAGCTATATAGTCTTTGGGAAGCATGATCTTGTCGATCCTTGCAAACAGATCAGGCTCGTGCTCTTTCATCCAGAGTATCTTAGGTGCTGTGAATCCGGCAAAAGCTATATTTGCCGTATACTGTGAAAGCTTATCCTTGCCGATCACATTGTTGAGATATTCCGTCTCTTTCGTTGTACGTCCGTCATTCCAGAGAATTGCAGGTCTGATTACGTTATCGTCCTTATCAAGAACAACCAGGCCGTGCATCTGTCCACCGAAACTGATTCCCGCGATCTTATCCCTGTCGGCATATGCCGTAAGTTCCTTAAGTCCTGCTACTGTCTGTTCCCACCAGTCCTCGGGCTTCTGCTGGGACCATCCGGGATACGGAAATTCCAGCGGATATTCCTTTGATACGATCTTCTCGATTCCGCCCTTTTCGTTCATAAGCAGCAGCTTAACGGCGGACGTTCCCAAATCTACGCCTATATAAAGCATTTTGTAACCCTCCTGTGCTTGTTATTTATACGGATCGATCGTAACTATCGTTCCGTCATCATTATACATGAGTTCGGTATATTTTACACACCTTCTGTGGTTGATTCCGTCGGACATCTCGGCATCGTGATAGAAAATGTACCATTTGCCGTGATATTCAATGATGGAATGATGTGTAGTCCATCCGATAACAGGCTCCATTATCCTTCCCCGGTATGTAAAGGGTCCGAAGGGTGAGTCGCTCGTCGCATATACGATGTAATGGGTCGTACCCGTAGAATATGAAAGGTAGTACTTCCCGTTATACTTGTGCATCCACGGACCTTCAAAGTATCTTCTGTCTTCATCCCCCGCCTTAAGCGGATTGCCGTTCTCATCAAGTATTTTAAGCATAACCGGCTTTTCGGCAAAGGACTTCATATCATCACTCATTACGGCACACATAGGACCTAATGCATCCGCTTCAGGGTCGGGTTCAGGAGAAAAGGGAGCATCAGGATCGAATTTTCCGCTCTTCCATTTTTCAAGCTGTCCGCCCCACAGTCCGCCGTAATAGACTATTACCTTGCCGTCATCATCAACAAGAACCGCCGG
>JAFSZZ010000156.1 GCA_017458765.1 Lachnospiraceae bacterium
CAGAGGATTTCAAATGTCATCAGGAAAAATAAAACGCCCCGAGCTTCTGGTGCCCGCGAGCAGTTTGGAAGTGTTAAAGACTGCGGTCATATTCGGAGCGGATGCGGTATATATCGGCGGAGAAGCTTACGGGCTCAGAGCCAAGGCTAAAAATTTTTCCCTGGAGGAAATGGCTGAGGGGATCGCCTTTGCACACGAAAGAGGCGTAAAAGTCCACGTTACCGCCAATATCCTTGCGCATAATTACGATCTGAAGGGTGTAAGGGAGTATCTTGAGGAATTAAATGATATTAAGCCTGATGCCCTTATAATTGCGGATCCCGGGATATTTACGATAGCAAGGGAAGTGTGCCCCGATACAGACATACATATAAGCACGCAGGCCAATAATACCAATTATCTGACATATGATTTCTGGTACAGGCAGGGAGCAAAGCGGGTTGTCTCTGCAAGGGAATTATCCTTAAGGGAGATAAAGGAGATAAGGCAGCATATCCCCGAAGATATGGAGATAGAGAGCTTTATCCACGGTGCGATGTGCATATCGTATTCGGGAAGATGCCTCTTAAGCAGCTTTCTCACCGGACGTGATGCAAACAGGGGAGCCTGCACACACCCCTGCCGTTGGAAGTACGCACTTGTTGAAGAGACAAGGCCCGGTGAATATATGCCCGTGTTTGAAAATGAACGCGGTACGTATATTTTCAATTCCAAGGATCTGTGCATGATAGAGCACATCCCGGAGATGCTGGATGCCGGCATCGACAGTTTCAAGATAGAAGGAAGGATGAAGACCGCACTGTATGTCGCGACGGTTGCGAGGACATACCGTAAGGCGATAGACGATCTTCTGGATTCCGAAGAAAAATACCGTGAAAATATGGAATGGTACAGGCGGGAGATAGCCCAGTGCACATACAGACAGTTTACCACGGGTTTTTATTTCGGCAAGCCTGATGAGAATACCCAGATATATGACAACAGCACGTATGTCAGGGAATCGATATATTTAGGGATGGCCGATGCGGTTTATGATGACGGTTCGATCGCAATAGAACAGAAGAACAAGTTCTGCGTCGGGGATGAGATCGAGGTTATGAAGCCCGACGGACGGGATATACAGGTTAAGGTAACGGGTATCAGGAACGAGGAAGGCGTGGAGATGGAGAGTGCTCCTCATGCCAGGCAGAAACTCAGGGTTTTTCTTGAACCGCCCTGCGCCGGGAGATTTGACTTACTAAGATGCGGATGCTGAGGTTAAAATAATGAGCTTACTTACGATAGTCGTTCCCTGTTATAATGAGGAAGCGGCACTGCCCCTGTTTTATGAGGAAATATGCAGGACAATGGGGGATTTTGAGAATACGGATGCGGATGTAGTGTTTGAACTTCTGTTCATAGATGACGGTTCAAAGGATAAGACGCTTGAGATAATAAAGAGCCTCCGGGAAAAAGACGACAGGGTGCATTATGTATCATTTTCCCGTAACTTCGGCAAGGAGGCGGGGATTTATGCCGGACTTGAGAATTCAAAGGGGGATTATGTGGTCATAATGGATGCCGACCTTCAGGATCCGCCGTCACTGCTGCCCGAAATGTACAAAGCGCTTAAAGAAGAAGGCTACGATTCGGCGGCAACGAGAAGGGTGACAAGGAAGGGTGAGCCTCCGGTAAGATCATTTTTTGCAAGACAGTTTTATAAGATAATGAACAAAATGACGGACCTTCAGATAATGGATGGCGCAAGGGACTACAGGATCATGACACGAACCATGGTCAATGCCGTTCTGGACATGAAGGAATACAACCGTTTTACCAAGGGTATTTACAGTTGGGTCGGGTTTAATACCAAATGGTTTGATTATGAGAACAGGGAGAGGGTAGCGGGAGAGACCAAGTGGAATTTCTGGAAGCTGTTCCTGTACTCGCTCGAAGGTTTTGTTGGCTTTTCCACGGCTCCGCTCACACTTGCGGCACTCATTGGCCTTGTTTTTACACTGCTTTCGTTCGTGATGATAATATTTATTATCGTGAGGACACTTATTTACGGCGATCCGACAAGCGGCTGGCCGTCAATGATATGTATCATAGTTTTTCTGGCCGGAGTACAGTTGTTCTGTATAGGCGTGGTAGGTCAGTATCTTGCCAAGACCTATCTTGAGACAAAGGCAAGACCAATCTATATAGCCAGAGAGAAGGAATGAAATGAAGCTGATCATCCAGATACCCTGTCTGAACGAGGCTCAGACGCTCGAGATAGCTTTGAACGATCTGCCTAAGCACATAGACGGGATAGATGAAATCGAAATACTGATAATCAATGACGGAAGCGTTGACAACACGGTTGAGGTCGCCAGGAACTGGGGCGTAAACTATGTAGTCAGCTTTACGAAGAACAAGGGACTGGCCAAGGGTTTTATGGCCGGTATAGATGCATGTCTCAGGAACGGAGCGGATATCATCGTCAATACCGATGCCGATAATCAGTACTGCGGTGCCGATATAGAGAAGCTGGTGCGTCCGATTCTTGACGGAAAGGCGGATGTTGTAATAGGTGAGCGTCCGATCGATGCGACCGAACATTTTTCACCTCTTAAGAAGAAGCTCCAGCATTTCGGGAGTTATGTCGTAAGGGTGGCGAGCAAGACGGATATTCCCGATGCTCCGAGCGGTTTCAGGGCATTTTCGAGGGATGCTGCCATGCATCTTAATGTAATGAACAACTATACCTACACGCTCGAGACAATAGTTCAGGCAGGCAGGACAAGCATGGCGATAACCTCGGTCCCGATAAGGACCAACGGTGAACTTCGTAAGTCCAGGCTCTTTCATTCCATGTTCGGATATGTTAAGCGTTCGATGCTCACGATAGTACGCGCGTTTATGATGTACAGGCCGCTTACCTTTTTTTCGATACTCGGGCTGATCCCCTTTACCATAGGTTTTGCCTTTGTCATAAGGTTCCTCGTTTTCTTCTTCAGGGGAGCAGGCAACGGACATATCCAGTCTCTTGTATTTTCA
>JAFSZZ010000157.1 GCA_017458765.1 Lachnospiraceae bacterium
CATTACTCCGCCTAGTATGCGGCTGGTAAGGAGGGTTCCCTGTCCGCCGACACCGACAATCATAATATTCTTCGTTTCCATTTATAAACTCCTATCAGTTATAGCTCCAAACTTACATAAGCTCTTACACAAATCACACCCGTTACAAAGCGTATCATCTATCGCAATCGTACCGTCATCCCGTTTTGTTATCGCAGGGCAGCCGGGCTTTAAGCACATTCCACACTTCTTGCACTTATCGGTATCCGATACACATTTGTGCGTTACCGGTTTTTGCTTTAGCATAACGCAGGGCGATTTTGTGATGATAACAGAGAGTTCGTCTTTCGCAACTTCTTCTTTAACAACCTTTTCAAGAGTCTCAATATCAAACGCATCTACTTCTGTTACGTTCTTGATCCCTATCGATTTGCACAGGTTGTAAATGCTTATCGCGGGAACGATATCTCCCTGCAGTGTCTTGCCGGTTGCGGCGTGATCCTGATGTCCCGTCATACCGGTAGTTGAATTATCAAGTATCATAACAGTTCCGGTACTCTGATTATAGAAAGAATTCATAAGGGAGTTAACACCGGTGTGCATAAACGTGGAGTCGCCTATAACCGCAACCCAGTTTTTGATATAATCCTTTCCTTTCGCCTTCTCCATTCCGTGAAGAGTCGATATGGAAGAGCCCATGCAGACCGTTGTATCAATTACGGAAAGCGGAGCCACGGCACCGAGTGTATAGCATCCTATGTCACCTGCTGCATGAAGTTTAAGCTTATTGAGAACCGTATAAACGCTTCGGTGAGGACAGCCCGGGCATAAAATAGGCGGGCGGTTAGGAATCTCGGCAGGTGATTTTAGGGAGAGATCTTCGTTAAGAACAGCCTGTCTGATCATATTGGCGCTGTACTCGCCCTGCACCGTGAATATCTCTTTTCCGATGCACTCGATACCCCAGGACCTTACCTGAAGTTCCGTGAGAGGATCAAGTTCCTCAACGATATACAGCCTGTCGACCCTCTTTGCAAAATCCTCTATCAGCTTTCTCGGAAGGGGATTGACCATTCCAAGCTTAAGTACGCTTGCATCAGGCAGCGCTTCCCTTACATACTGATACGGTATTCCGCTTGCGACGACACCTATCTTCGTATCTCTCATCTCAACCCTGTTAATGGAAAAATCACAGGAGTCGGCTTCAAGTCTTGCCTCACGGTCTTCAACAACCAGATGTCTCTTCTTGGCCATTGCGGGCATCATAACACGCTTTGCGATATCGCGTTCGTATGTCTTGTCGGGAACATCTATGCGGTCGCACAACTCAACCATTCCCTGTGAATGTGCAAGTCTTGTTGTGGTTCTGAGTATTACCGGAGTATCGTATTTTTCGCTTATCTCGAAAGCCTCTTTCATGTAATCCTTGGCTTCCTGGGAATCCGAAGGCTCAAGTACAGGCACATGGGCTGCCCTTGCAACCATTCTCGTATCCTGCTCGTTTTGGGACGAATACATGCCCGGATCGTCGGCGGCAACCATGACAAGACCGCCGGATACCCCGATATAGGAAACCGTATACAGAGGATCTGCCGCAACATTCACGCCAACATGCTTCATTGAGCACATGGCTCTGACGCCTGCCATCGAAGCACCGATAGCAACCTCCGTCGCAACTTTTTCATTCGGCGACCATTCACAATACAGATCGTCTTTGTACTGCACCAGATTTTCACTGATCTCCGTGCTGGGAGTTCCCGGATACGCTGCCGAAACCTTGACCCCGGCCTCGTATGCGCCTCTGGCTATAGCCGCATTCCCCAGCATCATGACTTTTTTTGTTTCACTCATAACCTATCCTTTCAACCAATTAAAATTAAACGTATTATATCATAATATTTGCTTGCTTATATCATTAAAATGGTTTATAGTTTAAGTACGTTATTCCGTACGTTATTATGTACGTTTTTCGATGACTTTGAGGATTGATTATGATAGTCAAGCAAATGGAAGTCAGATCCAATATCAGGAAATATTTTGACATAGCCTATGAAGGCGAAGCGGTTATAGTTCCGAGAAAACAGGACCATAACGTGGTAATTATTTCCGAGACCGAGTACAACAAATTGATGCAGGAGCGCAGACTGAATGCTTATGCACAGGCAGTCAGCGGCGTGCCTGACAGGAAGAAGCGGATCATTAGTGAAAGGGGAAGCGATCTCAGATCCCATAATGCTGATAAGCTTTCTGCTATCAGAGCATTTAAGCCCGGCTGGAACGGTAACGGAGCCCCTGCATTTGCACCCGGGCTTATAGACACTGTTGGTACGCTTATCGGTGGACTTGATATCCAGCCCGAAGTATTTCCAACTGCAATTGGCACCATTCAACTGGAATATGACAATTCGAGACATGACCACATGGAGATTGAAATAATAGCCGGTTCAGTGGATGCGGAAGTTTATATTATCCGCTTCAACGGTGAAGAGGAATATGAACAGATATCCGTATCAGCGGATGCGATCAATAAAAGGGTGCATGATTTTTATGGATAATGAATTTAAGAGCACAGAGAAACTTTATAGGGCTGTATATCCGCCCGAGATAGCTGATATGTTCTGGAAGCTGGACGGAACCGTTTCTTCTGCTGCTTTTGCGGATCCGAAGGGACTATCTGTAGACAGGGGAGATTATCGATCTGATGAAGAAGTTATCTCAGTTATGCGTTCCCGATTTATGGGGCACATTATATCCGTTTACGTCAAGAATTGCATTGATACCAATGCAATAGTCCTGTACAAACCTTCGCGCTCCAATCAA
>JAFSZZ010000015.1 GCA_017458765.1 Lachnospiraceae bacterium
GAAGGTGGCAAATGTTATCGCAACCTTCGTATATAAAAACGGTATCAAGGGACTCCAGTTCTCGCTTACAACTGCGGTCGGTCTGTTCCAGTCGGTGATCTGCGTGATATTCCTTCTTCTTGCGAACTGGATATCCAGAAAATTGGGAGAAAGGGGAATCTGGTAATGGAAGAGAACAGGATCATCAAATCAAAACAGGCAAAAGTTGGTGACTGGGTGTTCGTTGCGATATGCGTTATCGTCTGCCTTATCTGTGTACTCCCGATGATCAACCTTCTTGCCAAGTCATTAAGTTCGTCGGATGCGTTGGTAAAACATGAGGTTTATCTGCTTCCGAAGGGGATCAATTTCCAGGCATACACCACGGTGCTTAAGGATTCCAAGTATATCAAGTCATTTTTCTGGACCGTATTCCTAACGGTCGTATGTACTTTGGTTTCGCTCACGATGACGGCATTTTGTGCATATCCGCTCATTTATGAGGATCTTAAAGGAAGAGGGTTCATAAATGTGGTCATAACGATCACGATGTTCTTCAATGCGGGTACGATACCGAACTATCTGCTCATGAACTCACTGGGACTGCTAAGTAACCCGTTGGTACTTATACTGCCGAGCTGCTTAAGCGTCTATAATATGATAATCATGAGAAGCTTTTTCTACGGTATACCGGACAGTTTGAGGGAATCGGCCCAGATAGACGGCGCATCGTATTTCAGGATCCTTACTGCGATATATCTGCCGCTCAGTAAACCGGTTTTTGCCACCCTCGCACTCTTTTATGCGGTAGGACGCTGGAACGGTTATTCCGATGCACTTATGTATATGAAGAACAAGGATTACTATCCGCTGCAGCTTCTTCTGTACAATGTGATCAATAATATCAACAATATCGAAGTGGCAACGCAGGAAGGCTTTTCCACACCGGGCCTGTCAGAATCATTAAAGGCTGCGATCGTAATGTTTTCAACGATCCCGATCCTGTGCATATATCCGTGGTTGCAGAAATATTTCATTCACGGTGTCATGGTCGGCGGTGTCAAAGAGTAGAAGATACAGATGATCAAATACGGAATCAATGGATGAAGATCCGTTAATTCATATAGTTGCAAAGCAAAAACACTTAAAATGGAGGGAAAAAGGATGAAAAAGAAGGCACTTTCACTCCTGCTTGCAGGGACAATGGTTCTTTCACTCGCAGCTTGCGGCGGCAATACACCGGCTACGTCGGCAGCACCTGAAGCTGAGCCTGCGGCAGAAGAGCCTGCAGCAGAAGAACCCGCTGCTACAGAGGAAGAAGCTCCCGCTGAGGAAGAGGCAGCAGGCGGAGAACTTACGGACGGTAAGTTCGCAGACACAAGGAAGATAACAGTAGAGGTATATGACCGCGGTAATGACGGCGGTTCCGATCCTACAAACAATATGTACACAAAGTACATCCATGACGGAATGCTTGCAGACCATAATGTAGAGGTTGAGTTCAAGGCAGTTCCCCGTTGGACAGAGGTAGATGAGATCAATAACCTTCTGGCAGCAGGTGAAGCTCCCGATGTATGTCTGACATACAGTTATGCTACCATCCAGACCTATGCTAACATGGGCGGTGTTCAGGATCTTTCGGAACTTGTTGAGACTTATAAGGCCGATACCCCGCATCTTTGGGACTGGCTTGGCGAAGTAAACATGTATTGGGACAAGAGCCCCGTAGACGGAACATTATGGGCTATCGAAGGTAAGCGTGCTACGACAAACCGTATAAATACCTTCGTTCGTCAGGACTGGCTGGATGCTCTTGATCTTAAGGCTCCTACAACGACTCAGGAATTCGAGGACATGCTCGTTGCATTCAAGGATAATGCAGACAAGCTCCTTGGCAAGGATGCCAAGAAGATGGTTCCTTATTCGGTAAGCTATGATGTCGGCTGGAGAGCAGCTACACTTATCGAGTCCTTCATGGATCCCAAGATGTCTGATTTTGATTACTATGTAAACGGCTTCGATGACAGAAAGTTCACCGAAGAGGGAACGAAGGATGCAGTAAAGCTCCTTAACAAGTGGTATAATGCAGGCCTTATGTGGAACGATTTCGCTATCTACGGTGAAGGCGACACAACGGAAGATGATATGATGAAGGCAGGTTATGTAGGAGCTTTCACACATAACTGGGATTATCCTTTCAGAAACGGTGATGATTCAATTAATGCAAACCTTCAGAGAATAGTAGGCGAAAATGCAAAGTTTGTGGCAATAGATCCTTTTGATTCAAAGGATGGAACACATACCAAGTTCGTTACCTCAACAGCAGGTGACAGGAAGATATTCTTCCCTACGACCAATGAGGAGCCTCTTGCATCGCTTCTTTATCTTGACTGGATCTCAGATCCCGAGCATATCCAGTATCTCCAGCTCGGTGATGAGGGTGTTACCTGTAAGAAGCTTGATGA
>JAFSZZ010000158.1 GCA_017458765.1 Lachnospiraceae bacterium
ACCGTCTTATCCCGCAGTGAATTGGCCCTGTCCATAACTTCCACGCTCAGCTCATCTCCGCGTTCCGAGAGCTGTGTTATATCCTTGGCTCCGTTCTGCATATAACCGATGTTCGCATAGATGCTCTCGGTCGTTGCTGCGATCTCCTCCATACCTGCCGCAAGCTCCTGCGTTGTTGCAGAGTTATCCGTACACATATTGTTTACAACATTGGTCACACTCTGTAGCTGGTTTACATTACCGTCTATCCTTGAACTTGCCGCATCTATATTACCTACCATCTTGGCAAGGTTTGATCTCATCTGTACTACCGCCCTCGCCATTGCGCCGGTCTCATCCTTACGCGTGCATAACTTATCCGCACGCTGGCTCTTCTTGAAATTAAGCTCGGAAGTTCTTGCAATGACATCCGTAAGCATCCTTATCGGCTTAACAAGCATCGCGCTTAAGATATATGCAAGTACGGAGCATATCAGAAGAACGATAACGGCAATGACTATCGCCATATCCCTTATCTTATTGACCTTTCCGGTAACCTCATCCTTTGAAACCTCAACAACAAGAAGATATCCGACCTTGGTCATCGCGTAACCCGCTATCTTGGTCCCGGTCTCATCCGTATAATTGATCATGCCGCTCTCTTCCGAACCAAATACGGACAACAGCGTTTCGGAAGTAATCGGCTGTCCTCTCTGTTCCTCGACCTGGCTGTACTTTATCACGGCTTCATCCGTAATGAGCAATACATTTACTGTCTCGTAACCCGCTATATCAACCGGATCAAGGATCTCGGCATACCTTGCGACCATCTGTGTTACACCTCCGGTCTCAACGTCCACGACATTCCTCTCGGTTTCAGCCATATACTGCATCTGGGTACTTATCTGGTCCACCATGGAATCCTTGAATCTTGACACCGTAAGGAGCATGACAACAACCACCGCAACCACCAAAGATGCGATAACAAGCATCATTATCTTAAAACACATAGAGTTGAAAAAAGAGGTTTTATCCTTAGACTGTTGTTTTTTCATAAATGAAGCGCCTCCCAAAAGATGTTTGAATATATAACACATTATACAAGAAGTATTATTAAACTTCAATAAAATATATGAATTATTCACGACTCCTCAAAAGGCTCCCAGAATTCCGAAAGTGCATCCGAGATTCCCTCAAGAGCCACCTGTTCATACCGTTTCCATTCCCTCGGAAACATCTTAAGATAAGGCGGAGTCAAAAATCTCTCATCCAGAAGGGCCACCACCCCCACATCATCCACGGTACGGATGACACGGCCCGCAGCCTGCATCACCTTGTTCATCCCCGGAAACCTGTATGCATAATCAAATCCGTCAAGTCCGTTAAGCTCATATGCTTCCCTGAGTATCTTTCTCTCATTGCTCACCATCGGAAGTCCGGTCCCTACTATTATCGCACCTATAAGACTGTCATTCTTAAGGTCGATCCCCTCCGAAAAGATACCGCCCATGACGCAGAAACCGATAAGCGTTCCGTAAACGGCATCTCCCTTTACCGGCATGTTTCCCGGCATAAAGTGTGCAAGGAACTCTTCCCTTTCCGCTTCACTCATAGACTGTTTCTGAGTAAGGATCTTAATATCTTCCGACACAAAATATTTTTCATACGCATTAAGCACTTCGCCGAGAAAGGCATGGGACGGGAAGAACACCATATAATTGCCGGCCTTTGCCCGGACTATCCTCGATATGTAATCGGCTATATTGCAATATTCTGTTTCGTTCCGCCTCGTATACCTGGAACTTACATCCCTTGCAACAAAGAGGCCTCTTTTCTTCTCATCGAAGACCGATCTTGCATATACCGCACTATCATCGGGATCGGCGCCGAGCATATTCTTAAAATATCCGACAGGAAGGAGAGTTGCCGAGAAAAAGATCGTACTCACTGCCTTTACAAGCCTGCGTCTTAAGGAATCCGCAGGATTTATGCACAGAAGTTTTAACATAAAATCACCGCCGCGCACATGCTCGCAGTATATCCGGTAATCATGCTCACCCATGTTTTCATACATGTTAAGAAAGTGTCTTACCCTGAAATAGAAATCAAGTACCCTGTCTTTTTCCTTAAAGCGCTCCTGCTCGTCCAGAAAGGTCTCAAGCCTTGCCATGAGCCTCGAAAGAGACATTACCGTATCACTGATATCATCAAGTACCGAATATTCTTCACATCCCCTTTTAAGTGCAAGAAGCTTGCGGTTTCCGGATCCGAGCGCCCTTGAAAGCCTCGTATCAGTTTCACCGACAAGACGCTTTAATACAAGAAAGTCTTCCTTGTATAACTCTGCACTGTACATATCCATTCCGCGGTCAACAAGGTTATGGGCTTCATCTACGAGGAAAATATATCTTCCCTGCGCAGAATCCGCAAAGAACCGCCTTAAATACACGTTCGGATCGAAAACATAATTATAATCGCAGATGACCGCATCCGAAAACAGCGACATATCAAGGCACATCTCAAACGGGCAGACATTATGCCTGACCGCATATTCCTCTATGACCTCTCTTGTAAACGAATCCTCATGCATCAGCATGTCATACATCGCATCGTTTATCCTGTCAAAATGACCCTTTGCTCTCTCACATCCCTCCGGATTGCAGTCACAGTTCTCAAGCGGACATATCTTCTCCTTTGCGGTTATAACGACCGATTTAAGCTTAAGTCCCTGCTGTCTTAAAATACCGAAACACTCTGCCGCGACCGTTCTTGTTATGGTTTTTGCGGTCAGGTAAAATATCTTGTCGCACAGCCCTTCTCCCATAGCCTTTACGGACGGAAATACGGTGGAGATCGTTTTGCCGACACCGGTGGGTGCTTCGATAAACAGCTTCCTCCCCCCGGATATGGTCCTGTATACCTGTCCCGCGAGTTCCCTCTGCCCGTCCCTGTATTCAAAGGGGAAGTTCACAGTTCGGATGGAATCGTTTCTTATGTTCTTAAAAGTAAATTCAAAGTCAGCCCAGCGTCTGTAACGATCGATAAGGCCTTCAAACCAGCGCCTTATCTCTCCGAACGTATATGTTTCATGGAAGTATTTCGTTTCCATGGTTATCTGGTTTACATAAGTCATCCTGACCGTTATTTCCTTAAGTCCTTCCTGTTCGGCGAAGATAAAAGCATAACATTTTGCCTGCGCAAGATGTACCGGAACAGGTTCCCTGACACGGTCAAGATCCATGTATACGGTCTTTATCTCATCTATCATATGAACGTCTTCGTTATCCACTATACCGTCCGCACGTCCCTCTATGACTATGTCGTAATCCCCGCCGCATATCACTTTCTTAAGCAGTACTTCCGCATGATAATCACTGCCCATGCTCTGCTGGATCATCCTGTGTATCCTTGCTCCCTCGAGCATGAGCTGGACATCCTGGCCGCTTTTTCTGCGGTTGTCGATATCCCCGGATCGCAGTATGAATTCAACGAGACCCCTGACCGAAACCGTTATGATGTTTTTGGGCGTTTTTTCTTCCATGTTTTTATTATATCATATGATAAGAAGGCAAACTTCCCCTGCATATTATCCAAGGCAAAAAAAGACGGCCCGATGTTCCCATCAGACCGTCCTTTTTTGGCAAAACCATCTGCATTCCGTATCCCGTTCTCAGGCCGCCAGTCTCTTGAGCATATTGGAAAATTCCTTGTTCTCTCCGCCGTACTGAACCGTCAGCTCCTTGGAGAAATCCAATCCAAGAACGCCTAAGATCGATTTTGCATCAATTACAAACCTGTTGTAAAAAATATCAATATCAAAATCACACTTCGAGGCCTTCTGAACGAATTCGCATGCATCATTCAAATTAAGCTTAATCTTACACTCCTTCACTCTTATGCACCCCTTTCTCATCTTTTGTTCACTCCTCGGTATGTCTCCATCCGTTTTAAGCACTCTAACTCAAAGCTATCACATTGTCAAGAATCAAGATGTTGTGTTCGGCCTACCGGAAAACATCAATAATTTGTGCATTCTGCTCATGTCCGGTCTTTAGTTCCGTTTCATTTTATAAGATTTGGACAACAAAGGCATAAATGCACCGAATATGGATTGTCGCATTTGGGCATAACTTTATCCCATTTATTAAAAATTTATGCATTCTTATAAAAAAGCGCGTAATTTATGTGCAACAGGCTCCAAATGTGATAAAATAGCATTTACGATGAATGCAGCAAGTAAGAAGACTACAAAGAAAAAGATAATACGGATATTTAAGACAGCAGCAGGTTTCAAGCCCCTGAAGCTCTTAAGCGACAGCCTTGAGATACTGATACCGGTCTTTCTTATAAGTGCTTTCGTTCAGGTCTTTATGAACCTCCCGCTGCCTGCTTACCAGCGGTTCTTACATGAGTCGATGGAAGGTCTTCTGTTTTCCATGCTCTCTTTTATACATATGGCGACTTACGGGATGCTGTCCATATACATGACTATAGCCGTTGCGGATACCATCAATAAGATCTACGGCAAATCCTCTTACAGGCTTTCCGTGATCATGACATCTCTGGCAGGTTTTCTGATCCTTTCCGGTGTATTTAATAATCTCGAAACAATAAACCTCGATCTTCTGGGTCCCAAGAATATACTTACCGCCGTACTGTGCGGGCTGCTTTCTGCATATATCTATATCTTTCTGCTTACCAAGATCGTATTCAGCAGCCGTAAGTTTGTGGACGGTATAAGCACAGACTTTACGACAATTCTCATATCCCTGCTCCCCATGATCATAGTGCTTGAGTTTTTTGCGATCTTCGATCTGGCACTGCTCACCATGGGATATAAGAGTTTTTATGCCATGATCACCGGATGGCTCAAGCATCTGTTCATGAACAGGCGGAACAACATGTCCAATACGATATGCCTTGAACTCATACAGCATATCATGTGGATGCTCGGCATACACGGTTCGGATGCTCTCGGCGAGATCAAATACCAGATATTTGATACCGCCCTTCAATATGTCAATAAACCTGCAAGCGGTATCAATCCGATACTGAACGGTGTGTTCATCGATGTGTTTGTGCTGTTGGGCGGCTGCGGTTCCACCTGGTCGCTGATATTGGCGATACTTTTCTTCAGCAGGCAGAAAAATGACAAGTTCCTTGCGCGTACGGCAGCAATACCGATGATCTTTAATATAAACGAACTTCTGCTGCTCGGACTGCCCGTTATTTTCAATCCTGTTTTCCTTATACCGTTCATACTTACACCCGTCGCAAATATTCTTATAGGATATACGGCAATATCCTCCGGGCTTGTTCCCTTTGCCTCACATGAGGTCAACTGGACAACTCCCGTGATCTTCGGCGGTTATATGGCTACCGGCTCCTTTACGGGATCAATACTCCAGATAGTATGCATCATCATCGGTATGTTCATATACATGCCCTTTGTCAAAATAAATGACAGGCTCAAGTTCATAAACGCCCACGAAAAAGTCAAGATGATCGAGGATATACTGAAGGAATGCGAAGAAAGCCGCGAACCTGTCGAACTGCTCACGCTTCCGGGCGATCCGGGAAGGATAGCGCGTACTCTTGCGGCCGAACTGAGCGAATACATTAACGCCGATGACTTTATCCTCTATTACCAGCCGCAGTTTGATCACGAACGCAGGCTCATAGGCGCAGAAGCTCTGTTACGCTGGCGTCACGAACAGTACGGTCCCATTTATCCTCCTCTTGTGATAGAACTCGCCGAAGAGATCGGCCGTCTGACCGAACTTGAGGAGAAGATCTTCATGACCGTATTTAAAAATCTTGATGAGCTCCTAAAATACAAAGAGGATGAAAATTTCCACATTTCGATCAACGTGACCGGTATTACGATACAGACTGATGAATTCGAGGACTTTCTCAAGAATCTTCATATCATTTATCCGGGAAAATGCAAGCATGTTCTCATTGAGATCACCGAACAGGATACTCTTAAGGTGGACGATAACTTCATTTCAAGGCTCCAGAGGATAAAATCCTTAGGCTATACATTCGGAATAGATGACTTCTCTATGGGAAATACTTCGATCAAGTATCTGCAGTCAAGCATTTTCGATATAGTCAAGCTGGACGGCGGCATAAGCAGGGATGTCTTCAACGAACGCAGCCGTGAGATCATTTCATCCATATCGCGGCTTACAGAGGGACTCAACATAGAAACGATCGCCGAATACGTTGAGACCGAGGAACAGCGCAAGGCTCTCCAGGATGTCGGATGCAATATCTATCAGGGATATCTGTACAGCCCCGCAATACCGCTGTCAAAGTTCACCGAGCTCGGTGAACAGGCCCTGTCCGAACAGCCTCTGGAAGCGGGTGAGACCGGCGACGATCTGTAATATTTTTATACATAATACAGTCATAGGGGCCCGGTGCCCATTATGACAAAAGAGAGGTGGAAAATGGGTGTGAACGATACCGAAAAAAAAGAGGGAGGCTTTAAGACCTTCCTCAAGCGTAAGGATATTGAGATATCCTGGAAAAGATACTTTATCGATGCGATGGGAGCAATGGCCAGCGGTCTGTTTGCTTCCCTTCTCATTGGTACGATATTATCAACGATAGGTACACAGTTTAACATACAGACACTTATCGATATGGGAGGCTATGCCAAGGGTGTTGCGGGGCCTGCCATGGCTGTGGCTATAGCCTACGCACTTAAGGCACCGAATCTCGTGCTGTTCTCAATGCTTGCAGTCGGAAGCGCTGCCAATACTCTGGGCGGTGCCGGCGGGCCTTTGGCTGTACTTGTTATAGCAATCATTGCGACCGAGCTGGGCAAGATGATATCTAAGGAAACAAAGATTGATATACTCGCCACTCCTCTTGTCACGATCGGAACAGGTGTAGTATTATCGATATTCCTTGCTCCGGCAATAGGAAATGCGGCAAGCGCTGTCGGAAAGCTCATCATGTGGGCGACGGAACTTCATCCTTTTTCAATGGGCATCCTGGTTTCCGTCCTTGTCGGTATAGCGCTGACACTTCCCATAAGTTCGGCCGCGATCTGTGCAGCCCTCTCTCTTACCGGACTTGCGGGAGGTGCCGCGGTTGCCGGATGCTGCGCTCAGATGGTAGGCTTTGCCTTCATGAGTTATAAGGAAAATAAGGTCGGAGGTCTGATCTCGCAGGGTATCGGAACGAGCATGCTCCAGATGGGCAACATAGTAAAAAATCCGAAGATCTGGATACCGCCCATCCTCACTTCCGCGATAACAGGCCCGATCGCGACCTGCGTCTTCCGCATGCAGATGAACGGGGAAGCGATCTCATCCGGTATGGGAACCTGCGGTCTCGTTGGACAGATAGGTGTTTATACCGGCTGGCTTAACGATATCGCCTCCGGTACCAAAGCATCGATCACCGCAATGGACTGGATCGGACTCATCCTTATCTGTTTCGTGCTTCCCGCAGTCCTGACCTGGTGCTTCGGCCAGTTGTTAAGAAAGATCGGATGGATAAAAGAAAACGACCTTAAGCTTGAAGTCTGAAACAGATACCATTACATTACATTACATACATATGATGATCAGTTAAGATCATACGGAGCGCGGAGTATACCGCGCTCCGTTATTATTGCGGTGATAAGTTCATGATCCGTTATATCGAAGGCCGGATTATAGACCTTTATATTTTCGGGTGCCATGCGTCTTTTATACCACATTTCGGTAACCTCCTCCGCCGGACGCTGTTCTATGACTATGTCATTCCCGGTTGCAGTACCTGTATCTATCGTCGATGAAGGTGCACACACATAGAACGGCACGTTATATCTTTGGGCGACCGTTGCGACAACGGAAGTTCCAATCTTATTTGCGACATCTCCGTTAGATGCAACCCTGTCGCAGCCGACAAGTACGGCATTTATAAGCCCCTGTCTCATAAGTGACGCTACCATGTTGTCGCAGCACAGCGTTACGTCCATTCCCTCACCGGACAGTTCAAATGCGGTAAGTCTTGCACCCTGAAGAAGAGGACGCGTCTCATCACAGTATATCTTAAAACCGTATCCCCTCTCATGCCCAAGATACATGGCGGAAGTTGCCGTCCCGTATTTTGAAGTCGCCAGCTGTCCGGCATTGCAGTGTGTCAGCAGGCCGTCTCCCTTTTTAAGAAGACTTAAAGCATTTTCTCCTATCCTCCTGCACATCTCAGTGTCCTCATTCTTGATATCAAGTGCCTCTTTTTTGAGAAGTTTACATAACTTGCAGACATCCGCTCCGCTGTTATCCATGCAGACCTTCTCCATGCGATTAAGTGCCCATGAAAGATTTACGGCGGTAGGCCTTGCACTGTTAAGATACTCCTTCTTCCCGTGAAGGATTTTAAGGAATTCCTCCGTATCATCCGTATGTATCTGTGTTGCCGCGATATACATTCCCATGGCTGCCGCCACCCCTATCGCCGGCGCACCGCGTACTTTCAACAGATATATCGCGTCCCATATATCCTTAAGATCCTTGAGTTTTAAGATCTTTATCTCGTAAGGAAGGAGTGTCTGGTCTATTATCTCAAGCGCACATTCCTCCTCATCAAGGGATACGGTATCATAGTTCAATATGTTATCCATCGCATTAACCTCTCATTGTTTTTTTGTCCGTTTCATGTTAAACTGTTCATTAGCGTTACAATAATGCATGTATGTAACCGAACAGATATTGTAATACGTATTTTCAATTATAATAACTCTGTTTACGGAGTGCAAGAAACATGACTACACTGTGCAGCGAAGGCTACAGACAATTTTATAATGCACTGCAGGCCGAAACGGTATCCACGGAAGACATCCTCAATCTCATTCCCGGAGCATTGGCGTATATTGCTGAAGAATTGCATCTTGGCAAATTTGCGATGAGAACCGAACTGCCTCCGAGCAGCGCGGATTCACACGGCTTTAATGATTTCCGTGTCCTGTATGAATCGCCTGACGGGTTTGATCTGTCAGCCCACTCACGAATGTTCAAAAGCCCTGCCAAGGGCACGGTCAGTTTTGCCGTCTTTCCTTCGGTCGGATACCGGTGGAATGACGAAGAAAAGGCATCCCTGGATTTTCTGACAAAAAATCTCTATATAGTCCTTGCCAAGGCGCGCGTCACCGAAATGCTCAACATGCGCCAGCTTACCGATTTCCTGACAAACCTGCCAAATACTTCATATTTCATGAAGTTTTGCAATGAACTTAATGCCAAAGGGATATTAAATCAATATACCGTAATATTCTCCAATCTTAAGAGTTTCAATTATATCAATCAGACACTCGGGAGCCAGGCGGGCGACACCGTTCTTAAAGAATACGGTAAGAAACTTACCGATTTTTACAAGCAGAACGAGTTGATCGCGCGTTTCGGCGGAGATAATTTCGTTGCGATCTTAAGGAACGAAAATGTCGAGAATTATCTTAATTATATATCCAAAATAAATATAACGGTCGCTCTCGGCAATCAGACGCGAGTGTTAGCCATCTCTGCCCGTTCGGGAGTATATCCCATACCCGATGGGCTCGGCAGCATAAGCGAAGCCATAGGACGCGCCAATGCATCTCTTTCTTATGCCAGACAGACAAACAGCCTTGATGCCGTATGGTTCCGTCAGGAGATATTGGAACGCGCAAACAACGAACGGGAGATCATATCATATTTCAAAACCGCTCTTCTTCATAAGGAATTCCTGGTGTATTACCAGCCGAAGGTCGATGTGATCACAGGCCGGATCGCAGGCTGTGAGGCACTCGTGCGCTGGAAGAGAAACGGTTCCGTTTTAAGTCCCGCAGGTTTTGTACCCGTACTTGAAAATGAAGGGCTCATATGCGATCTCGATTTCTATGTACTCGAAAGGGTATGTGAACATATAAAGCAGTGGACCGATAAAAATATAGTCCCTGCCAGAGTCTCGGTGAATTTCTCCAAACTGCATCTTCGGAATCCCCATCTCAGTGAAGATGTGATGAACGTCATAAGATCGTATGGCATCAATCCCGATTTCCTTGAGATCGAGCTTACGGAGAGTGCCAGTTCGGAAGATTATGAGGCTATGGAACTCTTTGTTGATGAGCTTAAGCTTAACGGGATATGCACATCGATAGATGATTTCGGAACAGGCTATTCTTCTCTCAGTCTGCTTAAGGATCTGCATGTTGACGTTATCAAGATAGACAAATCTTTTGTGGATAATATCGCCGTGACCTATTCCAAGGACAGGATAATCCTAAACTCGATAATCTCAATGATCGACGGGCTTAATATGGACAGTGTCGCCGAGGGCTGTGAAAGCGCGGCACAGGCAAAAATACTTAAGGATATGAACTGTACGATGATACAGGGATATCTCTTCGACAAGCCGCTTCCGTTTGATGAATACACGGAAAAACTCGCATCCGGTCATATCTATAAGACGGATCTCTGACAGATATCCCGACTATTCCATCTTCGATAATTTAGCTGCCTGGTCCGCTGCGATACAGGCATCTATTATTTCCTGGATATCACCGTTCATTACCTTATCAAGTTTATACAGAGTCAGGTTTATCCTGTGATCAGTTACACGGCCCTGCGGAAATTTGTATGTCCTTATCTTCTCGGAACGGTCGCCGGTACCTATCTGACTCTTTCTCAACTCAGCCTCGGCATCATGAGCCTTCTGCTGTTCCATATCGTATAGCTTGGCACGAAGAAGGGCAAATGCCTTCTCCTTATTCTGAAGCTGTGATTTCTCGGTCTGTGAATATATCACTATACCCGTGGGATAATGCGTAAGACGGACCGCGGAATCGGTAGTGTTGACACACTGGCCGCCGTTACCCGATGCACGCATGACATCTATCCTTATGTCCTTCTCATCTATCTGCACATCCACTTCCTCGGCCTCAGGCATAACCGCTACGGAAATGGTCGATGTATGGATACGGCCGCCTGATTCCGTTTCGGGCACCCTCTGTACACGATGGACACCGCTTTCATATTTCATGACGGAATAGGCTCCCTGACCGGTGATCATGAAAGTAACGCTCTTCATACCTCCGATCCCTATCTCATCAACCTCCATGGTCTCTACCTTCCAGCGTCTGCCCTCAGCATAGTGCACATACATCCTGTAGATCTCCGCCGCAAAAAGAGCCGCCTCATCTCCGCCGGCGCCGGCACGTATCTCAACTATTACGTTCTTGTCATCGTTGGGATCCTTGGGAAGAAGAAGTATCTTGAGCTTCTCCTCAAGTACCTCAACATTCTTCTTGGCATTCGCAAGCTCCTCCTTGAGCATCTCCTTCATATCTTCGTCGGACTCTTCCGAAAGCATCGCAAGCGAATCATCTATATCCTGTTTGCTCTTCTTATACTCCTTATATGCTTCAACTATCGGAGTAAGATCGCTCTGCTCCTTCATAAGAGCGCGAAAGCGCTGCTGGTTGTCCGCAACACCCGGCTCGTTTAATTCATTCATTATGTCCTCATAACGCATTATAAGGTCTTCAAGCTTATCAAACATAATCTACCTCTGTCCGTTCCGACTAACTTAAGTTATCTAAATCCTCTTTCGTCCTTTGACTACCCTGTCAAGCCCCGCAAGATCCTTTACCACTTCCACATCCGCAAATCCACCGTCCGTAAGAAGACCGGAAACGGCCGGTCCCTGATCGTATCCGATCTCAAACAGGATCCTCCCTCCGGGGACTAAATATGCATCCGCACCGTCTATTATCCTTCTGTAAAGATCAAGTCCGTCAATACCGCCGTCAAGAGCCTTGAGCGGTTCATGGTCACGTACCTCCTCCATAAGGGTACCTATGACATCACTTGCGATATACGGAGGATTGGAGACTATTATATCGAAGCGCTTCCCTTCCTCGCTGTCGCCTTCAAGCGCTCCATACAGATCACCCTTAAGAAACAGTGCTTTAACTCCGTTCCTGTCCGCATTCTCCGCAGCAGTTTCAAGTGCTTCACCTGAAATATCGGTCCCGACGCCCTCTATATCATTTTTGTATCTTAAGAGACTTACCAGAACACATCCCGAGCCGGTGCAAAGATCCAGCACCCTCATTCCGTCTTCCGTAACTATCATTGCCTCTTCCACAAGACATTCCGTGTCCTGCCTCGGTATGAGTACATGTTCATTAACAGCAAAATCAAGTCCCATAAACTCCTGATGCCCGGTTATGTACTGCAGCGGCTCATGACTTTTCCTTCTGTCAACAAGCTCCAGATATTCTTCTGCCTTTACATCACTGACCTCATCTGTCCCATGTGCCAGTATATGATCCTTATCGACACATAACAGATGCTGTATCAGCAGGGATGCATCTATTTCGGCATCGGCAATGCCGGCTGCCCGTAATATCCCGCTTCCGATGTGCCTGAGTTCATTGATACTCTTCATATCCGTAGGTTCCGTCAAGATCATAGCCGAATTCCTTCCAAAGATATCCTCTCCAGTCGAAAACGGCATCCACTGCCATAATGGCAACCTCTATCATTGATTCATCCGGCTCTCTGGTCGTGAGTTTCTGCAGCATGAGTCCCGGCGCCGACAATATCCTTATCACTATATTATCAGTTCTTCCGGCAAGTCGTATTATCTCATAGGATATACCTGCAATGACCGGGATCAGCAGTATCCTTATAACGACACGCATGACGGGATCGTTCACTCTTATAAACACAAACAGGATAACACTTATAAACACTACAAAAAACAGAAAACTCGTGCCGCATCTCTTATGCTGCCTTGAAGACATTGCAACATTATCCACCGAAAGCGGAAGTCCGTGTTCGAGACAGTTGATGCATTTATGCTCGGCTCCGTGATACATGAACACACGCCGTATATCCTTCATTGCCGATATCGCAACAAGGTACACCACAAATATGACTACCCTTATCACACCCTCAAGGATCGCCACAACCGTCTCGTCAACTATCCATCTCCTTATAAACTGGGACAGAAAATACGGAAGAAGCATAAAGAGCGCTATTGCGATCATCAGCGAAACCGTCACCGTGATGCCCGATATCAGCTTCTCCTTCACTTCCGAATCCTTACTGTCCTTCTTATGCGCCCTTTCTTCCTCATCCTCATAGAAGGATGCGGAATAATTCAGCGTTCTTATACCCAGGATGAGTGAATCGATAAAGTTGAAGATCCCCCTTATAAAAGGCATCTTATTCAGTATCTTCGCAGGTGCAAACGACTCATATTCCTCCAGGGAAACATTGATATCACCTTCGGGTGTCCTGACAGCAACGGAATACTTATCACCGTTCTTCATCATTATCCCTTCTATAACTGCCTGACCGCCTATCCCGGAATAATGATCCACATATTTTTTCTTCATGGGTTCCCCCTATATAATGTAATAAGTACTTCGTACCAAAAAAATAAGGGCTGAGGTATCTGCCTCAGCCCTTAAAACCTCATTATTTGCTTGCAACGCCGTATTTCTTATTGAACTTCTCGATACGTCCGTCAACTCTTGCACTCTTCTGCTGTCCCGTATAGAACGAATGGCATTTGCTGCAGATCTCGACGTGGAGTTCAGGCTTGGTCGAACCAACCACAAATGTATTACCGCAGTTGCATGTCACTGTTGCCTGCTGATAATTCGGATGTATTCCTTCTCTCATGATATCACCTCACACTCTATGGATAAAATATTACTGTAATCTCGTTAAATAACACAGCTTAATTATATTAACACAGCATTTATACTTATGCAAGTATTTTTATATGAATCTTGTCTTCTTGATGATCTGGACAAAATCATGATTACTTCTGGTACGCACGAACATATCAAGGACCTTCTCTACAGCCTCTTCGGCCTTGAGTCCGTTAAGTGCCTTGCGGATGATATTGATCGCTTCAAGCTCATCCGGTTCAAGGAGCAGATCTTCACGTCTCGTTCCCGATTTGGGTATATCGATCGCGGGGAACACCCTTCTCTCGGACAGCTTACGGTCAAGTATCATCTCCATATTTCCTGTTCCCTTGAATTCCTCGTAAACAACATCGTCCATCTTGCTTCCGGTCTCGATAAGAGCTGTTGCAAGTATCGTAAGGCTTCCGCCTTCACGCATATTCCTGGCCGCGCCGAAGAAACGCTTCGGCATATGCAGGGCCGCAGGATCAAGACCACCGGATAATGTTCGTCCGCTCGGCGGTACCGTCATATTATATGCCCTTGTGAGCCTGGTGATCGAATCGAGAAGGATTATCACATCCTTGCCGCACTCGACCAGTCTCTTGGCCCTCTCTATGACCATCTCGGATACTCTCTTGTGATGTTCCGGAAGTTCGTCAAAGGTCGAATAGATAACCTCTACATTATCGCCTTCGATCGCTTCCTTAATATCCGTAACTTCTTCGGGACGCTCATCGATCAGGAGAATGATAAGATGCATCTCCGGATTGTTCATCGTCACGGATCTTGCCACATCCTTAAGCAATGTTGTCTTACCGGCCTTGGGGGGTGATACTATCATTCCTCTCTGACCCTTGCCCACCGGAGACATAAGATCCATTATCCTCATCGCCACCGTTCCTCCGGGTCTCTCAAGCCTGATCCTCTCATTCGGAAAGATGGGTGTAAGGTCTTCGAAATTCTTGCGCTTAGCATGATCTGCCGGCGTAAGTCCGTTTATGGTCTTGACGAACAGCAATGCACCGAATTTATCCGACTGTGTCCTTACCCTTGTATTTCCTGTTATTATATCTCCGGTCTTAAGCGAAAACCTGCGTATCTGGCTCGGAGCCACATAGACATCATTCTCACCCGGCAGATAATTCTCGCTTCTTATGAATCCGTATCCGTCCGACAATACTTCCAGTATCCCGCTTGCTTCTATACCGGAATCAAGGCTCCTCTTTTCATCCGAAATATCAAGATCGCCCGGTCTGTCCTTTTCATCCTCTTCGCCTTCCGGTTCGGCTCGTTTCTCATTATGTTTCGCACTTTGTTCCTGCGCAGGCTTACCCGATGCTGCGTTATCGTGCTGCTTCGCCGGGACTGGGGCTGCTGCCGGCTCCTCTTCGGGCTTCGAAGCTGCAGCTGCAGCGTCTTCCTCATCCTTCTTAAGCATGGCTTCTATCACATCAGCCTTCTTAAGTCCCGTGATGCCCTTGATCCCACGGGCCTTGGCAAGATCCTTAAGGACCGAGAGCGCCAACGTTTCATACTTTGCTCTGTTACTCATATTCATCTCCCTGAAAATATAAAGACTTTATTTCATGCTTTAAGCCTGAAAAACTGCGATATCAACATTCACTATCGGGGTTTATCACGAAATGCAGTGATATGTTATAAATCCTGGAAAAATCTTTCGTTGCAAATAATTAAATCACACTTTTAAAAAAAAAGCAAGAGAAGCCATATTCTATACATATGGCTTCTCTATATTTATAAGTGCATAGTGATCGCCCGGAAGTTCGCGTACCTTCTGCTTTACGGCAGCAACTATGTCCTCATCGGAAACAGGAAGTCCGTGAGGAATGACCAGGTCGAAGATCAGATTGGTATGCGTTGAACCCTGGACCATCCTGAAGTCATTTATCGAAAGGCGCGGATCCACATTGGTAACTATTATCCTTACAAAATCCCTCATCCTTGCCGTTATGGAATCATCAGTGACTATGGGATCCATATGTATTACACATTCGCATTTTAAAACTTCCCTGAGTTTTCGTTCTATGTTATCTATGGAATCATGTATCTCGACGATATTCCCGTTCGCGGGGACCTCGGCATGAAGGGAGATCATGCTGCGTCCGGGTCCGTAATTATGTATGATCAGGTCATGCATACCGAGCACATCTCTCTGCGCCAGAACATATTTTTCTATCAGCTTTACATATTCCGGATCCGGTTTGGTCCCAAGAAGCGGATCTATGGTCGTCTTTACCGAACTGATACCCGAATAGATTATGAATACGGATACTATGAGTCCGCACCAGCCGTCTACCACAACACCCGTAAACTCATATATTATGACAGACAGCAGAACTGCCGTTGTAGCGATGGCATCGGTAAAGCTGTCAACAGCTGCCGCCTTCATCGTCGGTGACTGTATCCTGTCACCTATGCGCCTGTTGTAGGCATACATGTATATCTTGACCACTATGGCGGCTTCCATTACTATAAACACCGCCCTTGATGTCTCTATATCCATCGGATCTATTATCCTGCCGACCGATGTTTTGCCCAGCTCGACTCCGAAAACAATGATGATGATCGAGATGATAAGACCTGCCACGTATTCTATACGGCCGTGTCCGAAGGGATGCTCGGGATCGGGTTTTCTTCCGGCCATCTTAAAACCGATTATATTGATTATCGAAGAACCGGCATCGGTCAGGTTGTTCACCGCATCGGTGATTATCGCTATCGAACCGGACATTACACCCACGAACACCTTAAAACAGCACAGCAGGATATTGAGTACTATCCCAACGCCTCCGCAGACAACGCCGTACCCCTGCCTTACCTTCTCATCGTTTATTTTATTGTAATCATTGACAAGTATCCTTATAAGCAGACTGACCATATCAATAATCCCATCCAAAAACCGGCATTTACCGTTTTATATCTTATCTTTGTCATCCGAAACAGCCTTAATGCTTTCACTGTCCTCAATGATGCCTTCCGCCCTGAGCTCCTCATCCGAGAACCTGCGGAATCCTGCCAGATCCCTGCCGAGGATACGGATGCTGTAAACAAAATTGCTGAAAACGCCGGCTTTATACAGATTGATGACTATCATCCCGACCGGGACCGCAAGGATAAGACCTGCAGCTCCCTTCAGGCGGAAGCCCACATACAAAAGAAGTAACGTCGGAAGCGGATCGAGTCCCATCGAATCGCCCACAAGTTTAGGTTGGACAAGCTGTCTTACAAGCTGTGATGCTCCCCATGTTATCATCAGTCCGACCGCAAGCTTATAATCAGCCTGGAACAGTTCTATTATAGCCCACGGCACCATAACGGTACCAGTCCCGAAGAAAGGAAGGAAATCGAGCAGGGCTATAAGAAGTCCGACCAGGAACGCATTATCCTGTCTTAAGATCAGCAGCCCGACGAACAGCACTATATATACTATACCCATTATCTTAAACTGCGCCTTTAAATATCCGCCCACTGCATCCTTCATGGTACCGTACACGATATTCCATCTGTCCATGACCTGCTTTGGTACGATACGGCGGACAAGACGCACCAGATAATCCCTCTCAGCAAGGAAAAAGTACGAAGCAAGTATCGCCATTATGATACCGATTATTACAAGCGGAACATTCTGCGCAAGAGAGGATGTAGTATCCGCGATCGGTGTCCTTAAGCCACTGAACCACGCCGTCAGACTCGTTCCGGCATTATCGGTCGCATCATTAAGCCAGTTCTGTACCGATGCCGGCATCTTGTTAAGATAGACGTTGTACAGTCCCATGGCCGAACGGATCGTCTGCTCTGTCCTCCTCCACAGCTCGGGAGCCGCAGACGCGAGAGAGACGATCTCATCCACTATCTTTGCAATTATAAGATAACCCCAAAAAACGATAAGGGCAATCACTATGATTATCACAACCGCAGTCCCCGCTTTGCGTACTATCTTCATCCTCTTCTCAAGGAATCTTACGACCGGATTTGCGATGAGTGCTATGATCCCAGCTATAATAAAAGGCATGAAAAATACTATCAGCTTCGGCAGAACGTAGAAGCAGATAAACATGATCGCCGCAAAAGATATTATGTTAACTATTATCTTTAAGTATTTCGTCGATCGTTTCATATATTTCCTCTCTTCCCTGCCTGGTCTGTGCCGAAAACGGTATTATCTTTATACCTTCCCGGACCTTCAGTTTATCCCGTATTACCCTTAGATTCTTCGCTGTCTGGCTTCTGTTTATCTTATCAAGTTTGGTCGCGATGACTATCGGTTCATAGCCGTTGTCCGCGATCCATCTGTACATCTCCACATCATTCTGAGACGGTTCGTGCCTTATGTCAATAAGCAGGAATACTGCCCTTAACTGCTTTGAACTCCTTAAGTACCTCTCTATCATCCTGCCCCATTTTTCCTTGGTCTCCCTGGATACCCTGGCGTATCCGTAGCCGGGCAGGTCTGTAAAATACAGTTCATCGTTTATATTGTAAAAATTTATCGTCTGCGTCTTTCCGGGCTGCGCCGATGTCCTGGCCAGCGACTTGCGGTTCATGAGCACATTTATAAGTGATGACTTCCCGACATTACTCTTGCCTGCAAAGGCTATCTCGGGATATTTATTGTCCGGCAGCCTGCTGGTTATCCCGCAGACTGTCTCGAGACTTACGTTTTTTATCTTCATGCCTGCTTTACCAGTGCGTGCTTAAGCACGTCCTCCATTGTCTCAACGTATACTATCTTAAGACCTTTAAGTATCTCGTCGCTTATTTCCTCTATATCCTTCTCATTCTTCTTCGGCACGAGTACTGTCTTTATACCCGCATTCTTTGCCGCAAGAGTCTTTTCCTTAAGTCCGCCTATAGGGAGCACTCTTCCCCTGAGTGTGATCTCACCCGTCATAGCAACGCTTGCCTTTACCTTTATCCCCGTGACTGCCGAATATATGGCCGTCGCCATGGTAATACCGGCTGACGGTCCGTCCTTGGGCACCGAACCCTGAGGGATGTGTATATGGATATCATGCTTCGCAAAATAGTCCGCCCTGATCCCAGCCTTTGTGCTTACGGATCTTATGTAACTGACTCCTGTCTGGGCCGATTCCTTCATCACATCACCAAGCTGGCCCGTGAGCTTGAGCTCACCCTTTCCGGGCATGACGTTTACCTCTATCTGGAGCGTATCTCCTCCGACCGCCGTCCATGCAAGACCTCTTACTATACCGACCTCGTCTTCTTCATTTGCCTTATCATATTCATAACGGATCTTTCCCAGGTATTTCTCAAGATTACCCGCGGTGATCTTAATGTTCTTTTTCTTATCCTGCAGGATCATGCGCGCAGACTTGCGGCATATCTCTCCTATCTTTCGTTCAAGATTCCTTACGCCTGCTTCCCTCGTATATCCCCGTATTATCTGCTCCAATGCCTTATCCGCTATCGTCAGCTGCCCGTCCTTCAGACCGTTCTTTAAAAGCTGTTTGGGCACAAGGTATTCCCTGGCTATATGCAGCTTTTCATTCTCCGTATAGCTCGATACCTCTATCAATTCCATACGGTCAAGCAGAGGCTTCGGTATATCCGAAACCGAGTTGGCCGTCGCAATGAACAATACCTCTGAAAGATCTATAGGAAGTTCTATGTAATGATCCCTGAACTTATTGTTCTGCTCGCTGTCAAGAACCTCCAGTAAAGCCGAAGCGGTATCTCCTCTGTAGTCACTGCTCATCTTGTCGATCTCGTCGAGCAGGAACAGAGGGTTCTTAACCCCGGCATTCTTAAGTCCCACGGCAATACGCCCGGGCATTGCTCCCACATATGTCTTACGGTGGCCGCGTATCTCAGCCTCATCCCTTACACCGCCAAGGCTTATCCTTACGTATTTCCTGTTAAGAGCCCTTGCTACCGAACGCGCTATACTGGTCTTGCCCGTTCCCGGAGGCCCCACCAGACACACTATGGGACTATTGCCCCCGACCTTTTTAAGATTCCTTACCGCGAGAAATTCAAGCATCCTTTCCTTGACCTTCTCAAGCCCGTAATGATCCTCATTCAGGATCCTCTCGGCATCATCAAGATTTTTGTTATCTCTTGAAGTCTTATCCCACGGCATTTCAAGCAGCGTCTCTATATAACCGCGTATAACCCCACTTTCCGATGAAAACGGAGATGCTTGACCAAGACGGTCAACTTCCTTTCTGAGCTTTTCCTTTACCTCCGCAGATGCCTTGAGCTTATCTATCTTAAGCAGGTATTCATCTTCATCCGTAACGGACTTCCCCGCGCCGAGTTCCTCCTTTATCGCTTTAAGCTGCTCCCTTAGGATATACTCTCTCTGATTCTTATCAACACGTTCACGGACCTGTTCCTGCAGATCCTGCCTTACCTTCATGATGTTTATCTCATTTTCAAGTATGCTGCAGAAAACTACCGCTCTTTCCCGATCATCACCCGTCTCCAAAAGCCTCTGCCTGTCATTTGCGCTCATCGGGAGGTGCGCGGCATACAGATCCATAAGATCCGCAAACGGCATCCTGGAGACCTTACACTTACTGAGTACTTTCTCTATCTTGGGATTGTACTTAAGGTATTCCCGCATTGTCGTCATAAAGGATTGTATGAGGGCAACTCTCTCGGGCTCCGTCTCTTCCTCATAACTTAACGTACCGTCGATCGTTACCGGGCGGACAACTCCCATAAGACATTCGTCCTCTTCATAAGTCTCCATGATATCCGCACGTCTTATGCCCTCGACCAGCACTCTTATGGTCTTGTTCGGGAGCTTAAGTACCTGTCTTACCACGCAGATACATCCGGTACCGTACAGTTCTCCCTTGTCCTGCTTCCCGTTTTCAGGCTCCTTTGCCATGACAATAAAAACATGCTGATCCTTCCGGACCATCGCACGTTCTATGGATCTTACGGCCGTATCCTTTACTATGTCAAAATGTATTATCATCCCCGGCATCACCGCAAGTCCCCTTACGGAAATGACCGGCATCTTTTTCTTGTATGCTCGCACCGGCATATCACACCTCTTAAAGCAGGATCCCGTACAATAAACGGAAACCGAATGCTGTATTAAACAAATGCCTCCGCATTACACGGAGACACTTATCATCATATCTTACTCTGCCTTCTTAAGTTTGCTTCCCCGTCTCATGATGAGCGGTTCTCCTCCGTTCTCCACGGCCGAGGCCGTTATGACCACCTTATGTATCCTCGAATCGGAAGGTATCTCATACATGAGCTCGAGCATCAGCTTCTCGAGTATCGACCTTAAACCTCTGGCTCCGGTCTTACGCTCATGGGCTTTCTTAGCGATCGCCCTTATTGCCTCATCCTCAAACTGCAGCTCAACGCCGTCCATCTCGAACAGTCTCTCGTACTGCTTGATTATCGCATTCTTAGGCTCCGTAAGTACCTTAACGAGTGCATCCTCATCAAGTCCCTGAAGCGATACACCGATCGGCACACGCCCTACGAACTCGGGGATTATGCCGTATTTTACAAGGTCTTCGGGCTGAACCTGTTTAAGAAGCTCATTTATATCCTGTTCGTTACGCGCCTTGATCTCGGCATTAAATCCTATGGACTTCTTGTCAAGCCTGTTCTCTACTATCTTATCAAGTCCTTCAAAAGCACCGCCGCAGATAAAGAGGATATTGGTGGTATCTATCTGTATGAGCTCCTGATGCGGATGCTTTCTTCCTCCCTGAGGCGGAACAGATGCCATGGTTCCTTCTATTATCTTAAGGAGCGCCTGCTGAACGCCTTCACCCGATACGTCCCTTGTGATAGATACGTTCTCACCCTTCCTCGTTATCTTGTCTATCTCATCGATATAGATGATGCCGTATTCGGCACGCTTGATATCATAATCCGCAGCCTGGATAAGTTTTAACAGGATATTCTCGACATCCTCACCCACATATCCCGCTTCCGTAAGAGCCGTTGCATCTGCGATACAGAAAGGAACATTTATTATCTTGGCCAGAGTCTGTGCCAGCAGCGTCTTACCCGAACCTGTTGGGCCGAGCATTATTATGTTGCTCTTCTGGAGTTCAACATCACTGTCTTCCGCTGCCGTGACCCTCTTATAATGGTTATATACGGCAACCGAAAGAACCTTCTTCGCTTCCTCCTGCCCGATCACGTTCTCGTCGAGAAATGCCTTTATCTCTCTGGGTTTGAGAAGGTTAATGTGAAGGCTTCCCTCACTGCCTTCATCATCCATATACGGATCATCCTCTAACTCATCACGGATTATATCCATGCAGATCTCAATACACTCATCGCATATATAAGCTCCTGCCGGTCCCGCTATAAGCTTGCGGACCTGATTTTCCGGCTTGTTACAGAATGAACATCTTATTCTGTCATCAATCTTACCTGCCATGATCTATCCCCTTATTCTCTGTTTGTTCCACTATGCCCTCGAAGTTATTATCTTGTCTATAAGCCCGTAATCAAGAGCCTCCTGTGCCGTCATCCAGTTATCTCGTTCGGTATCCCTTGCGATCTCCTCTATAGGCCTGCCCGTATTCTCCGATAAGATGCGGTTTAAGTTCTCCCTCGTGCGGAGGATCTGCTTGGCCGCTATCTCTATCTCGGTCGCCTGTCCCTTCGTGCCTCCGAGCGGCTGATGTATCATTACCTCTGCATTGGGCAGTGCAAATCTCTTGCCCTTTTCTCCTCCCGCGAGCAGGAATGCTCCCATACTTGCCGCCATACCCATGCAGTATGTAGCAACATCACACTTAACGTAATGCATCGTATCATAGATAGCGTATCCGTCAGTAACAGAACCACCCGGACTGTTTATATAAAAATGGATATCCTTATCCGGATCCTCGGCCTCAAGGAACATCATCTGTGCGACTATCAGGCTCGATGTGGTCTGGTTTACTTCCTCTCCCAGAAACACTATACGTTCCTTTAAAAGCCTTGAGAAAATATCGTAAGACCGCTCACCGCGGCTTGTCTGTTCTATGACATAAGGTACTAAGCTCATTTATGCCTCCCTCTTACTCTTCTTCTTTCTTCTTCGTTGACCTCGGCTTGCTTTCCTTAGCATTATCCACTACGAAATCAACTGCCTTCTGTATCTTAAGATCTTCCGTGATCTGCTCCTTCTCGTAATCACCTACAAGATCCTTAAGCTTATCCTTCTCCATCTGATACATCTCGGCCATTCTGCCAAGTTCATGATCGTAATCATCATCCGATACCGTAAGGCCTTCTGCATCGGCAACAGCTTCCATGACAAGCCTTGACTGGATACGCTTAAGGGCTCCGGGCCTCATCTGCTCAAGGAACTTATCCATATCCATTCCCGTGAACTGGAAGTACTGCTCGAGCGTAAGTCCCTGCTGTGACAGCCTGCCCGCATAATCCTGGGCCATCTGACGTGTCTGTGAATCTATCATGGCATCCGGGATATCCATCTTTGAATCATTTATTATAGCCTCTATAACGGCATCCTCTTTCTTTGTCCTGGCTTCCTGCTCCTTCTTCTCGGAAAGTTTCTTCTTTACGTCTTCCTTATATTCCTCCAATGTATCAAACTCCGATACCTCACTTGCGAACTCATCGTCAAGCTCCGGAAGTTCCTTCTCCTTGATCTCATGTACGGTTACCTTGAACACCGCATCCTTACCCTTAAGTTCCTCGGCATGATAATCCTCGGGAAAAGTTACCTTTACTTCAGTCTCTTCACCTATCACGGCACCGATGAGCTGCTCTTCAAAGCCGGGTATGAAAGCACCCGAACCGATGGTAAGCGGATAATTCTCGCCCTTTCCGCCTTCAAAAGCCTCTCCGTCAACAAAGCCTTCAAAATCAATGATAGTCATATCCTTATCCCTGACGGGCCTGTCTTCCACGGTGATGGTACGCGCATTGCTCTCGCGTTCCTTATCTATTTCCTTATTGATCTCTTCATCGGTAACATCCCTGTCGATCTTATCGATCTTAACGCCCTTATACTTTCCGAGATCGACCGGAGGCTTAAGTGCGACTTCGGCCGTGAAGATAAAAGCCTTGCCCTTCTCGCACTGTGTTACGTCGATCCTGGGCTGCGATACGATTTTTATCTCCTTATGCTCGGATATCTCCTTTTCGTAGGCATCGGGTATGATGATATTGGCTGCATCTTCATAAAATATCTCCGGTCCGTACATCCTCTCTATCATCTGCTGCGGAACCTTGCCCTTACGGAAACCCGGAACACTTATCTTGTTCCTGTTCTTCTTGTATGCTTCCGTCCTTGCCTTGTCAAATTCTTCGGCGCTCACTTCAATGGTAAGCTTCGCCATATTGTGTTCCAAATTTTCAACCTGTAAACTCATTATTACAAATTCCTCCTCTGTGATAAGCACATCATTTCCGAGTATAACACACACATACTTTAATTTCCAGTGTAATATTCGAAGATGAGGCCATCCCTTATAACATCAGTGATTAAATACTATCTTACGTTTCATTGCTCCCGCTTCCGTCTCGCTGTCAAAGATCCTGACAAGCTCGAGTGCGAACGGGATCGCCGTGCCCAGCCCCCGCGAAGTCGTGATATTGCCGTCTGTCACCACATCATCCTTGCAGACCTTTGCACCTTTTAGCTGTTCTTCCATTCCGGGATAACAGCAAGCCTTTTTACCCTCTAACAGCCCCATATCGCCGAGTACCGTGGGTGCGGCGCAGATAGCTGCTATACGTCTGTTTGTCTGTGCAAACTGCCTTACCATATCCATAAGCGGTTCACATTCCTTAAGATTTAATGTTCCCGGCATACCTCCGGGCAATATAAGGATCGCCGCATCATTCGGATGTACCTTGGAAAGCACTTTATCAGCCTTCACATAAATATCATGTGATCCCCTTACCTCTCTGTCGTCCGTAACCGACACTGTCTTAACCACGATATTGTCACGTCTCAGTATATCTACCACCGTAAGCGCTTCAATCTCCTCAAAACCGTCTGCCAAAAATACATAACATTCTTTCATATCCCGTCTCCTTTACTCTTCTGCGTATGAAATGTGTCCTTATTTAAAATCAAGCACCTCGTCCCATGCTTTCTTAAGTTCCTCATCAACTTCCTTTTTCCTTACCTTCTTCACCGCATGGAATACCTCACTGCTTATCTTCTTAAGCGGCAGACCTTTGATCTCCTCCCACCGGCGGATCGTTTCAGCCGCTGCCTGTCTGTATGACAATATGCTCGAACCGATCGCCGTCACCATAAGCCTGCTTCCCTCACCCGGATATGTCCCCAGATATTTCAGTACCTCATCAAGCTGCCATGTCTTATCCGAGTCTGGTTCGGCGGTCTCCGTACCCATTCCCTCTTTAAAATCCCTTCCCACAAGGTTCTTGTTGCATATGTTCAGGAATTCATCCACATATACACCGTCCCTCATAAAATAATACACATATCTGTAATACTGCAAAAAATCACTGTTGACGAGATCCAGCAGCTCATCCGCAATATCCATGCCCGCTTCGGAAGCAGTGGGAACGGCCAGTTCCGGATCTTCCCTGACACCTTTTTTTATCATATCCTCCGCATCCGACAGGCTCAGAAGACGGTCTATTATCTGTATGGCCTTATTGTTGTCGCTTTCGGGGGATTTTTCATTACCTCTCAGATAGTTCTTAAGTTCGTACAGATTCGATACGTCCTCCAGATCCATATTATGCTCTGCAAGTTCCTTTAAATAGAGCATGGTCAGAAGCGCGGGATTGTTAACCTCCGATATTCCCCTGCCGGGCATGTCTTCAAGCAGACCGCGCATGATATCACGGGCGCCCTGCATCTGTTCTTCGCTGAGTCGGCCAGTCCTTAGAACATTTTCAAAATCGCATTTATCATATGCAGCCTTTCCGAGATATCCGAACGATATGTCGTTCCTGCAGCCATGGCAGAGTACCCAGTCCCTCACTTCATCATTCACCGGTTCAAGACACTCCATCGCATTTATCTTGCCCCAGCCATTTAACTTCCTGGCATAGACATAATAGACATGATCGCTTATGTTCCTCGGCCAGCTCTTGGCATTTGAGATAACATAACTGGTAAACTCCTCATAAAACCCCAGAGTGATTATGTGTTTTCTGATCACTTCATCATCCGCAAAATCAAACAGCACAAGAATAAGCAGTCCCAGCTTTACAGTCTCAAGCTTCGTTCCGAACATTGTAAGTGAATATGCCAGTGTGGAAAGTTTATGAGGATCGTAATCCTTGATGTTATCTATGATATTCTTAAGAAGAAGCCCCCTGATATCCGCAACTCTGAAGCCGAGCTCCTCATCATCAAAGGAATGTACGGCAAGCCTTGCATTGATCTCAAGATTATTCCTGATCATATCAACAGCCTTACCGAGCATGCCCTTGGGAGGCATCGGTATCGGGTGGCCGATAAGACCTTCCTGTTCGCCCATGACCAAAGCAGGCTTTTCATCGTCCTTAAGGGCATCCTCTAAGACATAACCTTCGGGAACACATCCGCATTCCCTGACCAGGGCATCTATCCGTTCAAAAATACTCTTCATTAATATGCTCCAAAAAAACTTTTATCACTTTTTACCCAATTTAATATATTATCATACAATCCCGATAAATGAAATATCATTTCCTGTAATACAGTGACGTTAGTGATCTGATCTCTTTGGCGAGTTTTGAAGAGAATGCTCCCTTCTTCATACGCCATACCCAGTTACCTCCCTGTGTGGAAGGAATGTTTATCCTTCCCTTGGATCCGAGCGCGAGATAATCCTGCATCGGGATAATACAGGTATCAGCTGCCGAAGCTATCGCCAGCCTTATATAATCCCATACAAGTTCCTTTCCTTCATGTCCCGCATTATTAAGATATCTGTCCGCAAATCTCCTCTCGGCTTTTGAAATGCTGCTATACCATCCGAGCAGGGTATCATTGTCATGCGTCCCTGTATAGACTACGCAGTTCTTGATATAATTGTGAGGGAGATAGTCACTCTCGTTTTTGGGATCGAAGGCAAACTGAAGCACCTTCATTCCCGGGAATCCGCAGTCATTGACAAGCTTTCTGACCGACGGTGTTATATACCCAAGATCCTCCGCTATGACATTGATATCTCCCAGTTCCTTCCTGATCGCACGGAAAAGCTGCATGCCGGGGCCCTTTTTCCATTTGCCGAATTCAGCGGTCTTATCGCCGTAAGGTATCGCATAATACTCGTCAAAAGCCCTGAAGTGGTCTATCCTTATCACATCATAGAGTTTAAGGCAGTGGCGCATCCTCTTTATCCACCAGTCATATCCCGTTTCCTTATGATATTTCCAGTCATACAGAGGATTCCCCCATAACTGCCCCGTATCCGAAAAAGCATCCGGAGGACATCCCGCCACGACTGTCGGCATTCTGTTTTCATCAAGCTGAAAGAGTTTCGGATCAGACCATGTATCCGCACTGTCAAACGCAACATAAATGGGGATGTCGCCTATTATCTCTACCCCGTTCTTATTGGCATATGCCTTGAGTGCGGCCCACTGTTTGTCAAAAATATACTGAATGAACCTGTAGAATTCTATTTCCTTTGCATATTGTTTCCTGTAAT
>JAFSZZ010000159.1 GCA_017458765.1 Lachnospiraceae bacterium
GCATCTTGTTTTGGATTTCCATTCGAAAAACATGCTTGTTGTCGCGGAAGGCGTGGAGGAAAAGGAAGAATTCGATTATCTGGTGGGACTGGGTGTCGACCTTTTCCAGGGATACTATCTGGCGCGTCCGGCATGATCACGTTTTAAAATACATTCTATTCATCGGCAGGTGACCATGATGGCTGCGGATCTTCTATCGTTAGGAAACCGTCGGCCCTGGCCGCGATCTGATATTTGTCTTCGTAAACGATCTCACCGGGAGTATTGGTATATACGACATAATACGGATGATCATATTTTTCCAGAAGCCACATGGCAGGCCTTATCATCTTAAGCATTTCCTCGGAATTCTCGGTTTTAAACCAGCAGACAACGGGATCCTGATTCTTACACGGATCGGGCCAGGGCAGATTCTCGGCAAACCATCCGTCGATCTCTTTGAACAGACCCGCATCTTCATCTTCCATTATATCCTTCTGTATCATCTGCCAGCACATACTGAATATACCCTTGGCATACATGGTGTTTTTGGCCAGTTCCTTACCCTGGATCCGGACATATTTAAAGTCTGTCATACCTTTTCTCCAATCTTATATATACACAAATAGTAGTTGATTCGGGAGATTTTGTAAAGTTTTCATGATATACTGAAATATGGCAGGACACGGGGACGGCTCTCTTGTCATATTTGTTCCGGCAGGATCGTGAGAACCTCGGCCGTCCCGGAAGAGAGTACAGGAAAATGGATCACGGAAACAGGATAGTATCGATAATCATAATAACGATATTGAGCGTATTGCTTCAGGCGTGCGGGAGCAATGATATAAAAGACGACGATAAAAAAACCTCCGCACCGGTAATAGTATTTGATGATAAGGACACGATCAGTTTTGACACGGTTTCGCAGGAGCCGGCGGCAGATACGGTCAGTGATGATGAATCAGGTGACGGATACAACAGTGAGCTTAAGGATAAGCATGTGAAGCTGACACTTACGGATGATGGGACAGATGTATTTACGCCGTGTGATGACGGGAATCAGGATTACAGATACAGTCCGTCTCTCATGCTTAATGACGATGGCGGGATAGATGCATGGTTTGCGGCTCCGGGTGACGGAGAGGATGAGTATGACTGGGTTACGTACAGGCATTCCGACGACGGCGGGAATACATGGTCGGATGAGAAGGTTGTATTGAGTCCGTCTCCAAATACGCCCGATGCGCTCTCTATATGCGATCCGGATGCATTCTATTATGACGGGTATTACTATCTCGGATATACGTCGACGATCAATAAGAATGAAAAGGGACTCTGCAACAGTGTTTTCCTGGCACGATCGAAGGAACCGGACGGACCATACGAGAAGTGGAACGGTTCGGGCTGGGGCGGTGCTCCGGTTCCCATAGTCTATTTTACAGGTCTTGAGATAGGCTGGGGATGCGGGGAACCGAGTTTTGTGGTAATGGATGACACCGTGTATATGTACAGTACCAGGGATTCATTTTCCACGGTCCCCGACAGGCTCAGGGTAACCGAGATAAGAACGGCTGAACTTACCGAGCCCGACTGGCCTGCGAAACTTACGTATCAGGGCCATACGGTCGTGGTGAGCGATCCTGCGGGGGACAGTGATTATGTTTATGATGATTCGGACTCCTGGGACGTGGCTTATCTTGAGGAAAGCCATAAGTTTATCGCCGTGTGCACCAACCGGAGGTTTAAGGAGGACAGCTGCCTTCTGTATTTCGAATCCGATGACGGCATCAGCTTCGAAAGGGTATCGGAGATCAATAAAAATGTGATAACCGGATGCCATAACTGCGGTATCATGGCGGATAAGAATGCGCATATAAAGAAAAGAGATCCGATGCTGATAGGTTATGCATACGCCGGAACCGATAATTCAAAATGGGGAGTGTGGGCAACGCGCATGGCATCTGCTGCGGTCGAATATACGGATGAGCCGGACAGATCGGATGACAATGGCAGTAATCTTAAGCTGCCCATACATTTTAAGGCATCAACGTCAGATGCGGCGCCCATGATGCTGTGTACAGACAGGCTCGTTTACACATGCGCGGTGGATGACGGGGCATTCAGCATAGGATATTATGAAAGGGACAACTACGGCAACGAGAGGTTCATTGGAAGGTCAGGGATAAAGGTTGAAGATTACGACAGTAATGTCTTAAGTGTAAACAGTTCCGGAGAGATCACACCGAAGGCAGAGGGGATGTCATTGGTGAGGATTGAACATAACGGTCTGCGAAGGGATATATGCCTGTGTGTTATGCCTTCCATGAATTATAACAAGAATAAATTAAAGGGATTTTTCCCGATAGCCGATAAATATTTAATACGTGTTAAGGAGCCGTTTATCGTCAAAGTACGGCCGATGGCTGTATTTGAGGGATGGGAGATGCATGAACTTTCGAATATGGAAATACTAAGCTACGGTGTTTCGTTCAGGTCGTCGGACAGTTCGGTCTGCCGTATTGCCGGAGACGGCACGATAACGCCGGTATCTGCAGGAGAAACGGTGATAACCGTAAGGAGCGGGAACGGTCAGGAGTATGATATAATAGTAAGCGTCCGTGACATACAGTAGTAAGGCCGGAGATACGATTATTTTTCAAAAGGAGATCAGGAAATGAAGCTGTTCCATTTATCGGACCTTCATCTTGGAAAGCGTTTGAATGAATTCTCCATGACAGAGGACCAGAACTACATCTTAAAGGAGATACTGACGATCATCGGCAGGGAAAAACCGGACGGCGTGATCGTGGCGGGGGATATTTACGACAGGTCGATACCGTCGGAAGAAGCCATGAAGCTGTGGGACGGTTTTCTCATAAGCCTTGCCGAAAAAAACGTACCGGTATTTGCGATAAGCGGAAACCATGATTCCGCGATAAGGTTTTCTGACCACGGTGAACTCATCGACTCGGCGGGCATCCATTTATCACCCGTGTATGACGGGATCACGAAGTGCCATACGCTTGAGGCGGGGGATGTGAGCGTGAACATTTATATGCTCCCGTTCATAAGACCGGCTGTTGTGCGGAGCATTTTTCCCGACGAGGAGATAGCCGATCATACCGATGCATGCAGGGTGGCCATAAGTCACATGGATATAGACAGAAATAAGACCAATATCCTTATAGCGCATCAGTTCGTGACGGGTGCCGTAAGGTGCGAGTCGGAGGAGGTCACGGTCGGAGGTCTTGATAACGTGGATGCATCCGTGTTTGATGATTTTGACTATGTGGCTCTGGGGCATATCCACGGGAAGCAGAAGATAGGAAGGGAGACCGTACGTTATTGCGGCACACCTCTTAAGTATTCTTTTTCCGAAAAGGATCATCATAAGTCGATCACGGTTGTGGATATAGACAGCGCCGGGGAGATAAAGATAAGTGAGATCGGACTGACTCCCATGCGAGATCTTCGTGAGATAAAGGGGACATACGACGAACTTACGGCCAAAAAGAATTATGAGGGTACAAAAACGGATGATTACATCCATGCCATACTGACAGATGAGAACGATGTCGTGGATGCCGTAGGAAAGCTGCGGGTGATCTATCCGAATCTGATGAAGTTAAGCTATGACAACAAGCGTACAAGAGAGCAGCGTGATATAAGCGACGTGGAAAATATCGAGAAGAAATCTCCGATAGAGCTTGTTGAAGAATTCTATGAAAAACAGAACAATACCCCCATGTGCAAGGAACAGAGGGATTTTGCCGTTGAACGTATAAAGTCCATATGGGAGGTGTAGAATGAGGCCGTTGAATTTGAAGTTATCCGCATTCGGTCCCTATGCGGGAGAGACAGAGATCCATATGGATGAACTGGGTGAGAAGGGGCTCTATCTTATAACGGGTGACACGGGAGCCGGGAAGACTACCATATTTGATGCCATTTGCTTTGCGCTTTACGGAGAGGCGAGCGGTCCGAACAGGGATCCCGGAATGCTGCGTTCAAAGTATGCGGATGACAGCACGCCTACCGAGGTGGAACTTGAATTTTTGCATTGCGGTAAGAAATACACCGTAAAGAGAAATCCCGAATATATGAGGACTAAAAAATCCGGAGGCGGTCTGACAAAACAGAATGCCGACGCACAGTTGACAATGCCGAACGGTACCGTGATCACCAAGGTCGGTGCGGTGACGGAGGCGGTCGAGGGACTGCTGGGTGTAAACAGGGATCAGTTCTCGCAGATCGCAATGCTTGCGCAGGGAGATTTCCTGAAACTGCTCCTTGCCGATACCAGGACAAGGATGGAGATATTCCGTGAACTTTTCAAAACGGAGAAGTACACGGAATTGCAGAAGACCTCGGACGTTAAGCTTAAGGAAGTGCGCGATGAATATGAAGACGGAAAAAGGAGCATAGCTCAGTATATAGCAGGTATTCAGGTTGATAAGGATGACGTTCTCTCGATCGATGCCGGAAAGGCAAAAGACGGTGAGATGACCGTTGAAGATGTCCTTATATTACTTGATAAGCTCACGGACCGGGATATAAAGGCGAAGGATGCACTGGCTGAGGAACTTGATAAGATAAATGGTGAACTGGAAGGCGTAAACAAGAGGATAGGTGCCGCGGATGCTCTTGAAAAAGCAAAGGCAGCCCTTAAGGATGCGCAGGAGAAGCTTCTCGTGGAGGAGCCTAAGATCGCTGTGCTTGAAGAGGAATTTAAGAACAGGAAAGAGGCCCTAAAGGATAAAACGAAGTTTGAAAGGGAGTCGGCGAAGATAGAAGCAAAACTGCCGGATTATGATGCGGCAGATGCACTTGCAGATGAGATAAGCAGACTTGAAAATGTTAAAAAGTCTCAGGACGGTGAACTTAAGGACCTTGAAGAAACACGCAAGGATAAAACAGAGGAACTTGGCGGACTTAAGAAAGAATTTGAGACCGTTAAGGATTCGGGTGAAGAGAACTTAAGGCTTAATACCGAACTTGAGAAGATAACGGCGGAAGAAGAAGCTTTGGATGAACTTGCAAAAGCCGTAAAAGAATACGAAGAAGAAAAGGTAAGACTTGAGAAGGCAAAGGAAGGATATCGTCAGTGCGATGCACTGTTTAAGGAACTTAACGACCGGTATGAAAAGATGGATCAGGCCTTCAGGGACGGTCAGGCCGGCATCCTTGCCGATAAGTTAAAGGACGGGGAGATGTGTCCGGTCTGCGGTTCGACCGTTCATCCGCATCTTGCACATCTGTCACAGGAGGTGCCTTCGGAGAAGGAACTTAACGAAGCTAAGAAGAATGCCGACAGGGCCAGGCAGGAGCGGGAAGAGAGCGCTTCGAGGGCAGAAGGAATAAGAAGCGGCCTTACTGCCATGGAAGAGCAGGTCTTAAGACAGTCTTTAAGGCTTCTGAATGAGGAGGATACGGATAAAGTAACCGAAAGGCTTAAGGAAAAGAAAGCAGACTGTGCGTCAAGAAAGGAAGCTGTCGGGAAGGCTGTAAAAGCAGCAGCAGACCGTGTCAGAAGAAAGGAAGATCTTGAAAGACTGATCCCCCAAAAAGAAAAGGAAGCAGAAGATACGGTAAAGTGCATCGAAGCTCTCATGGGACAGATAGCGGCAGGTGATTCCGCACTTAAGGAAAAGAAGAAAAATCTTGAGGCAATGCGGCCGGGACTTGTTTTCCCGAATAAAAAGGAAGCACAGAAAGAACGAGACAGACTTGACGGGCAGGCAAGGGAGCTCCAGAAAGCATATGAACGTGCCGATGCCGCATTAAAAGAGCAGAATGATATAGTTATAAAACTGAGATCCGAGACAGACAGTCAGAGGAAGACGATAAACGAAAGTAAGATAACGGATCCGGATGCCGACAGGGAATTGCAGCTTAAGCTCAAAGCCGGACAGTCGGAATGCATAGAAAAGAGTAAAGCCATAGCTTCAAGGATAGAAGCAAACGAGAGTGTCAGGTCAAACATCATAAGCCGCTCATCGGATATGGAAAAGATCGAGACGAAACTCAAGTGGCTGAAGGCATTTTCCGATACCGTGAACGGAAGGCTGAACGGCAAGGATAAGATCATGCTCGAGACTTACATACAGATGACTTATTTTGACCGGATAATAGAGCGGGCAAACTTAAGGCTTATGACAATGTCTTCGGGACAGTACGAACTGATAAGGCTTAAGGAGGCGGCAAACGGAAGGAGCCAGAGCGGACTCGATCTGGGAGTGACGGATCATTATAACGGTACGGTAAGGAGTGTGAGGACCTTATCGGGAGGGGAATCCTTTATGGCATCGCTCTCGCTTGCGCTCGGACTGTCTGATGAAGTCCAATCTTCCGCGGGAGGTATCAGGATAGATACCATGTTCGTGGACGAAGGTTTCGGCTCGCTCGATCCCGAAGCCCTCGATCAGGCTTATAAGGCACTTTCGGGTCTGACCGAAGGCAACCGGCTTGTGGGGATCATATCGCATGTCACCGAGCTTAAGGACCGCATTGAGAAGCAGATCGTTGTGAAGAAGAACAGGAGCGGCGGAAGCTTTGTTAAGATAGAACTGTAGGATATGGTATACCGCCACAGATATTTACAGTACAGAATGATCTTGGATTATACAGGAGGAAACCGATAATGGACATTATGAATTTTCTGGATACCGGCAGTACAGATCTGCTTGATGTCACAAACATGGTCAAATGGCTGCTCAGTTCTCTGGGTCATTTTATGATATTTAAGAAATTCGGGGTCAGACCCATATATGCTTTCTTCCCGGTCGTAAGGGAATACAATGTCAGCGTGTGTGCGGGTAAGGAGAAGGAAGGGCGTACCTTTGCCGTCATAAATGCCGTCGAAGTATTGCTGGCGATCCCGTATTATCTGCTGAAGGACAGTAATTCATCCTTTTTTCAGCTGATCGAGATCGCGATCCTTGCTGCAATCCTGGCTGATGTCCTGTATCAGATACGAATATACAGCGGTCTGTGTCAGGCTTTCGGAAGAAGTAAGAGATGGCTGTGGGGATGGTTCTTTGTTGACGAGTGGATAGCTATCATATGGGGCTTCGGGGAATCGTTCCAGCCGCAGAAACAGGTTGAAAAGGTTGATGCGGATGCGGGAGTCAAAGTATCGGGTGTAAATGCACAGGTCACAGACTCCGGACTTACAGTGAACATAAGTGAAAGGACAACGATAGATTTCTTCAGGAAAATGGTGCTGCTCAAGGATATACACTTAAGCATCCCGGAAGGGCATATGGTCCTTTTGCTCGGAGGATCGGGAGCAGGCAAGACTACCTTCGTTAATGCAGTGACAGGATATGAGAAAGCCGATGCTTCAATTATGCTTAAGGAACAGGATCTGTACAGGGATTATAAGAAGATGAAGTATGATGTCGGCTTTGTTCCCCAGCAGGATCTTATGAGAGGAAATGATACAGTGCTGCGTACACTCGCGGATGCCGCAACGCTCAGGATGCCTTCGGGTGTTTCGATCTTTGCGAGGAGGAAAAGGGTAAGGGATGTGCTCGAAGAATTCGGACTGGCCGCAATAAGCAGTTCACTTGTGGAGAAGCTATCGGGCGGTCAGCGCAAGAGGCTTTCCATAGCTATGGAATTCATCTCCGATCCCTCGCTGTTCATTCTGGATGAACCGGATTCGGGACTTGACGGGGTAGTGGCAAGGGGACTGTTTGAAAAATTAAGATCCATTGCAGATTCCGGCAAGATAGTTATCGTGATAACCCATACTCCGGACAGGGTGATCGATCTCTTTGATGATGTCATCGTGCTTGCAAAAGATGCGTCAAGGACGGGGCGTCTTGCATATTACGGCCCTGTTAAGGAGGCATATGAGTTCTTCGGCAAGGATTCAATGGAAGATATACTGCTGTCGATAAACCAGACCGATGAAGGCGGCGAAGGCCGTGGTGATGAATTCGTTGAAAAGTATGCCGACAGGATGCTTGAAGCAGACAGGAAGGCGGGGTGAGATCATGGATACGAAAAAGATAAAACACAGAGGGCGTTTTTCACAGGTATTTATATATCTCGGCAAGCTTTTCCGTATGTTCATATTCCAGAACGACTGGAAGGTATTCCCCATGGCTGCGGTCATTGCCGGTCTTGTATGTTACGTTGTGGGAGCGAACCTGTTTGTGACACAGGAAGGGACGATGATCGGAACCTTTGCACTTGCGTGTATCTGCATCTGGAACGGGTTCTTTAATTCAATACAGGTCATCTGCCGTGAGAGGCCTATCGTAAAGAGGGAGCACCGTTCGGGAATGCATATCTCGTCGTATATCACCGCCCACATGATATACCAGGCTTTCCTGTGCATCGGGCAGACGGTGATCACGCTCATTGTCTGCCGCATAACCAAAGTAAATATCCCGACACAGGGCCTTATAACGAACATCGCGCTGCTGGATATAGGTATCACGCTTTTTTTGATAACCTACTGTGCCGATATGATGGCGCTCATGGTATCGGCAATGGTTCATATGACGACGACGGCAATGACGATAATGCCGTTTCTGCTGATCTTCCAGCTCGTGTTTTCGGGAGCCTTCTTCCCGCTGGGCAACGGGGCGGCAAAGTTCACGGATCTTACGATATCCAAATGGGGTTTAACAGCCTTGTGTTCACAGGGTGATTATAATTCAAAGCCGATGGTGACGCTGTGGAATGCCGTTGCCAAGCTTCAGAATACAGAGTTTAACGGTCAGAAGCCGGTGGCGGAGTTTATGCGACAGGCCCAGGAGAGTGGACTGAAGGAATACATACTTGCCTGGAGCGGCAAGCAGAACCAGAACCCCGTTTATGCGTTCAGTGCGGATAATGTGCTCGGATGCTGGGGATACCTTCTTCTGTTCATTTTCATATATGCTTCGATCGCCGTTATATGTCTTGAATTTATCGACAGGGATAAACGATAGGACAGATTATTTTGGATATACAATAACCCATTGACGAAGTAGGTATTTATATGCAATAATACCATATATTTCTCAGCAAAGATTTACCGGAGGTAAAAAATGATTTCTACAAGAGGCCGTTATGCGCTCAGGGTCATGCTGGATATCGCATCGAACCAGCAGGACGGATATGTGCCGATGAAGGATGTTGCAATGAGGCAGGATCTGTCCCTTAAATATCTGGAACAGATAATACCGCCGCTTACCAGGAACGGACTGATAACAGGCATCCAGGGTAAGGGCGGTGGATACAGGTTGACAAGGGACCCGGCGGATTATAAGATAGGTGAGATATTAAGGCTTACCGAGAAGGATCTTGCCCCCGTTGAATGTTTAAAGGAAGGAGCTCCGGAATGCGAGAGACGGAAAATATGCAAGACCGTTGGTTTCTGGGAGGGACTTAAGGATACGGTTAATGAGTATCTTGATTCAAGGACACTTGGGGATCTGTTGTAGATCCTGCTTCTCAGATCCGCATATGGAATGTATGCTGCCGTGTGCAGATACAGATAAATGCATCAGTATCCCGGTATCATATACCGGGATCGGTTTAAGGAGGAAAATATTATGAAAAGAGTTTTAACCATCCAGGATATTTCATGCCTTGGAAAATGTTCGTTGACTATCGCGCTGCCGGTCATATCGGCACTCGGAGTCGAGACAGTCATCCTGCCGACAGCTGTTCTGTCGACGCATACGATGTTCAAGAATTTTACATGCAAGGATCTGTCCGATCAGATCGGGCCCATAACAGAGCATTGGAAGAATGAGAAGGTTAAGTTTGATGCGATCTATACGGGGTATCTTGGTACCATCGAACAGATCGATCAGGTCAAGGCCATATTTAAGATGTTTAAGAATGACGGGATGCTTACCATCGTAGATCCGGTTATGGCTGATAACGGCAAGCTCTACCCGGCTTTTGACATGGATTATGTTAAGAAAAATGCAGAACTTTGTGCGCTTGCGGATATCGTTGTTCCGAACATCACGGAAGCTTCCTTTATGACCGGTATGGAGTATAAGGAAGAGTATGATGAGGCTTATATTAAGGAACTGTTATCAAGGCTCAATGATCTCGGCGCAAAGATAAGCGTTATCACGGGAGTATCGCTCGAAAAGGGTAAGACAGGTGTCATGGGATTTGACAGATCGACCGGTGAGTACTATGTATATCAGAATGACAGGATCGATGCATCATATCACGGGACCGGCGATCTGTTCTCGAGCACCTGTGTGGGTGAGATGATGAAGGGGCTTGACTGGCGTGATGCAATGCGTATAGCAGCCGATTATACGGCTCACACCATAGAGGTTACTCTTGAGAATCCCGAGAAACCATGGTACGGTGTTGATTTTGAGAAGACGATCCCCGAACTGATCGCTATGAAATA
>JAFSZZ010000160.1 GCA_017458765.1 Lachnospiraceae bacterium
AAACCCCCGGAGCACGAGGCCCCGGGGGTTCTGTCTATCTTAGTATTTCACTTTATGTCTGCGAATTACTTCCAAGCGTCGTACTGCTTCTGGAACTCAGCAAGTACATCCTGGTAACCTGCATCATCAAGAGCTGCCTGATACTCCTCGATAGTAGCATCTACATCATCGGGAGCGTATCCGCCGTTCTCAAGAGCGAATCCGTAAGTCTCGAAGAGGTTAGCACATGCTGTGTACTGAGCCTCAACAGGACTCTTGTCGAAACGGAAACCTGCTGCAGGAGAGGTCTTGGCACCACCGTTGAAATCCTTGTAAAGCTCAGCCTTGTTAGCAGGCTCGTTTGCAAGAGGAGTAACGATCGTAGCTGAAGCTGACTCCCACATTGAGTGGTTGTACTTCTCAGAAGTCTGCTCAACCTGTCCGTTTGCATCATAGGTGAAGTCCTCACCCTCGATACCGAATGTGTAAAGGTCTGCAAGCTTGCTGTCTGTGTAAAGAAGTCCTAAGAAATCTACACAAGCCTGTGCCTGCTCAGGAGTAGAGTTAGCTGTTACGCAGTAGCATGATCCAAGAGCTGATGTTGAATGTGCCCATCTGTCAGTAGCGGGTGCCATAACAACGTCCTGGCCGTAACGAGCATTAGCTTCGTCATTAACCGGTATATCTGTCCACCATGAGATTGCCCAATCCTGTGTCTGAGTTGTTGTATCGGTTGTGGTCTTTGTAAGGTCATCCTCTGAGATGTATCCCTTGGAAGCCCAGTCACCCATCAACTTACAGAACTCAGCGTACTGAGGAGTCTGGATGGTATCTACTACAGAGTTTGTAGCCTTGTCAACTGCGAAGAAGTTCGTAGCCGAATCAGCTGTGAAGAAATCGAAATCATTGATGTACCAACGATAGAACATAGCTGTCTTCTGTGTAAGGAAAGGATACTTAAGGCCATCATCCTTAGCGTCCTTAAGCATGGGCTCAAGGTCAGCAAGCTTCTTAACTGATGAGATATCCCATCCGTGCTTGTCTACGAGATCCTTACGGAACATGAAGTCATAACCTTCAACGTTGTCCTTGTAAACAGGTACGAAGTAGTTCTTGCCGTCATACTTTGTAGCTTCCCACTGTCCTTCATCCATTGACTGATATAAAGGTGTGCCGGGAAGAAGATCTGTAAGATCGTAAACTGAATTCTGAGGAACAAGATCGTTAGTACCGATCGTTGACTCCCATGAAGCTGTCCAGAGAAGGTTGATCTCGTTGTTGTTAAGAGCAAGGTTAGCCTTATCTGTGTACTCACCTGAGCCTACATCAGTAAGGGTGATCTGAACGTTGATCTTATCCTTGATGTACTCGTTGATAGCGTCCTGAACCTTCTGAACCTGAGCTGAATCAGGATTGGCAAGGTTGAATGTTGCCCTGTAAACTGCGATCTGAGTTGCGCCTGATGCGTCTGCTGCTGCAGCGTCATCTGCCGGAGCTTCTGCTGTGTCGTCTGCAGGAGCTGCTTCCGTTGTATCAGCAGCGGGTGCTGCGGGCTCTGCAGGTGCTTCTGCTGCGCCACCGCCGCAGCCAACCATACCGAGAACCATGGCTGATGCTAAAGCTACTGATAAAACTTTTTTGATTGTTCTGTTTTTCATCTAAAAAACCTCCCTATAAAATTTCTATATTCTAAAGATGAATGCACTATTGCTTCACCTTGAATATCATATTAACCAAGGACAGATAACAAATTTTAAAATATGACACGTTGTGCTTGCACATAAGGGGCATATTTTATAAATTTGTCAGTTGGACGCGTCCAACTGAGCGAAAATTGCAAAGCAATTTGAGCCTGTCCTTATCCTTTAACCGATCCTACCGTAAGACCCTTGATGAAGTACTTCTGGAAGAACGGATATACTATCATGATAGGTCCGATAACGACGATAACCGTTGCCATCGTTGAAGAATACTGAGGTATTCCGCCACCCATTGCCGCCCTGACCGATGCGGGTACGTTATTATTGTTAAGAAGGAACTCTATACTCTTCTGGATGTTTACGAGAAGGAGCTGCAGAGGCTTCTTGTTATCGGAAGTTATATACATCAGAGCATTCTGCCAGTCATTCCAGTAAGCCGTTGCCATCATGAAGCCTACGGCTGCGAGCGAAGGCTTAAGCAGCGGAAGTGTTATCTGGAAAAATGTCCTGTACTCGCCTGCTCCGTCGATCTTGGCCGCTTCCATAAGTTCCGCCGGGATACTGTTTACGATATACGTCCTTAGGATGATGACGTTCATCGTCGTAACCATCAGAGGGAAGATGAGCAGTGCGTAACTGTCCTTGAGGTTGTAATATGAAGTAAATACTATGTATCCTGCAAGCTGACCGCCGTTGAAAAGCATCGGGATGAGCAGATATACGGATAAGAACTTTGATAATCTGAAATCCGGTCTGCTTATCGAATATGCGAACATGCTCATGATCAGAAGTCCGCAAAGCGTCCCCACTACAGTGATGCCGATCGTAACCGCATATGAACGGGCGAGCTGCTTACCGTATCTTAATACCGCATTCATACCTGCCATTGACCACTTCTCCGGGAAGAAGCTGAAGCCATGCTGGGTTATGTACTTCTCATCCGTGAAAGCCGAGATGAAGACCAGTAAAACAGGCAGTGCACAGAATAATGTGTATAACAGAAGGAAGAAAGCCAATATGTACTGACCTAATCCCTTTTTCTCTTTTCTTGAAGGCGCCAGATCGGCTGCATTACCTTTTTTTGCCATTTTCTATCATCCTTTCATCTATTCTCTATCCGGCATCAGGGCTCCGTCACTTACTTCGTGCGTGCCACCTCATGCCCAAATTCAGAAAAGTGCGTTTTCGGGTTCGATCTTCCTTACCATTCCGTTGGCAAAGAGCATCAGCAGCAAGCCGACCACGGACTGGAAGAATGATGTTGCGGCAGTGAAGCCGAAGTTCGAATTCTTAAAGATGGCATTGAGCACATAAGAATCGATAACCTGAGTTGTATCGTACAACTGACCGCTGTTTCTGGTTACCTGATAGAAAAGACCTGTATCCGATCTCATGATGTTACCTACCGAAAGCAGCAACATAACGGTGATCATAGGTATGAGCGAAGGTAAGGTTATATGCCAGATCTGCTGCCACTTGTTGGCTCCGTCGATCTCGGCTGCCTCGTAAAGAGCAGTGTCGATACCGGCAAGGACTGACATGTAGAGGACTGAGCCGTAACCTACGCTGTTCCACATCTTAACGATCGTAAGTATCGTCGGCCAGAGCTCCTTCTTGGTGTAGAACCTTACGCCCATGTTAAATGTATTGTTAAGGATTCCCGTATCGGTACTTATGAAAGCGTAAACAATGAACTGTACCGCTGCGTATGAAATGAAGACCGGGATGATCATGATCGTCTGCATGACCTTGGTGCTCTTCTTAAACACACACTGATCAATCGCGATCGCAAGAACTACGTTTAAGAAAGTTCCGAGAGCTGTAAAGATCACGTAATACATGATCGTGTTCTTGGTCATCGAAACGAAGATCTTCTTGGATGCTATAAGGAACTTGAAGTTATCAAGTCCGCACCATGGACTTCTCCAGATGCCCAGTGTAAAATCATAGTTCTTAAATGCCATCACAAGACCTGCCATAGGTACATACATGATGAAAAAAAGAACCAGGAATACGGGCAACGCCATTACCACGTGTGCCCTATGCTTCCACGTATTTTCCCAAAATCCTTTCCCTTTCATACCTAATCTCCTTAGTTTTAATAGTAACCCCCGCTAACTTAATCGTTTGCGTAAGTCAATGATATTACAGATTTTACAATTTTGCAAGAGCATTTTTCTTTTCTTTGTGCATTTTTGTTCTTTTTTGGATAATATATACAGATTTGACAGTATACAATAATGCAAATTGACAGTCTTTATTAAAAAATTATATCACAGAAACACTTTAATGAAACATTTTAACTTAAACGGTTTTTGTTAAGTGATTAAACAAACTAAATAAAACAGGAATATCCACGAAAATGTTAAGGATATTCCTGCTATTATCAGTCCATTAAAAGCGTTTGTACATATCTACTTAAGTTTAAACAGGGTGCCGATGATGCCGCGTCCCAGAGAAGCACCCACGTTTCCGCCTATCTTCCTGCCGAACTTACCGCCTACCGTACTGCCCAAGGCATTTCCAACTTCGCGTCCCACGGTTCCGGCTGTCGATGAAGCGACACCCTTGACCGCATTCTTAACGGCAGTCTTCTTAGCCTTCTCTTCACGCTCCGCTGCACGTTTCGCGGCCTCCTCTTCCTTACGCTTAGCCGCTTCTTCCCTCGCCGCCTCACGCTCGGCCGCCTTCTTGGCCGCTTCTTCTTCCTTAAGCCTCTGTTTCTCGGCCGCTTCCTCTTCCTTAAGCCTTGCCTTCTCCTCGGCTGCTGCCCTTGCCTCTTCTTCATCGGCAAGCTGCTTCCTCTGGAGAAATTCATAAGCCGAATCGCGGTCTATCGCCTCATTATACCTATTATATAGGAGACATCCCTTTATCTCGGATTCCCGTTCCGTATCATCGATCGTACCCATACGGCTCTGAGGAGGAAGGATCTTCGTCTGTTCAACCACTGTAGGGACACCGTCTTCATCAAGTACCGATACCAGTGCTTCTCCTATCCCAAGCGAAGTGAGCACATCATAAGTATCAAATTCCGGATTCTCCCTGAATGACTGTGCCGCAGCCCTGGCTGCCTTCTGCTCGGTCGGTGTATATGCATGGAGAGCATGCTGTATCTTGGTCCCAAGCTGTGCCAATACGCCATCAGGTATATCCCTCGGACTCTGGGTTATAAAGAATACACCCACACCCTTACTCCTTATAAGCTTGACAACCTGCTCGATCTTGTCCATAAGAGCCTTCGATGCGGAATCAAACAAAAGATGTGCTTCATCGAAGAAAAATACCATCCTGGGTCTGTCAAGATCGCCCGCCTCGGGAAGTGTTTCGAAAAGTTCCGAAAGCATCCACAACAGGAAGGTGGAGTACATATTCGGATTATGTATGAGTTTCTGACAGTCGAGAACCTGTATGGTCCCCTGTCCGTCGGGATCCCTTGTAAGCCAGTCCCTTATATCCAGAGCAGGTTCGCCGAAGAACATATCGGCGCCCTCCGCTTCGAGTGCCATCACGGATCTTATTATCGCGCCCAGGCTCTGTTTGGACATATTTCCGTACCTGGCGCTGAATTCCGACGCATTTTCGCTGACATACTGCAGCATCGCGCGCAGATCCTTCGTATCTATAAGAAGAAGTTCCTCATCATCCGCTATCCTGAACAGGACCGTAAGGATGTCGGTCTGTGTATCGTTAAGTCCAAGTATTCTTGCAAGAAGGAGCGGACCCATCTCCGAAACCGTGGTGCGAAGGGGCAGTCCATTCTCGGCATACACATCCCAGAACACCGTGGGATAAGTCTTGAACCTGAAACCTTCTTCATTCAGAGAGAACCTTTCGATCCTCTTCGCCATATCCTCTGTCTCTATGCCCTGCCTGCACATCGCAGCCAGATCCCCCTTGACATCCGCAAGGAAGACCGGAACTCCGCAGTCACTGAAGGATTCAGCCAGGACCTTGAGCGTTATCGTCTTGCCGGTACCCGTAGCCCCGGCTATCATGCCATGCCGGTTCGCCATTGAAGGATATATGAAAACCTTCTTATCTCCCGACTTGCCTATCCATATCTTTTGTTCATTATACATTGAGTAACCTCCCTATCTGTCCAACCGACTACAACAAGGATTATACCACAAACACGGCCGGTCACTCAATCAGCCTTTTACATCAGGCTGTCCGGAAAGTGAACTTATCATCCCGATCAGTCTGTAAGTATGAGAACACAGTATGTAATGCCATCCACCGTTGTAACGCCTATGCCCGCATGGCCATAGTCCCTGTTCAGCATACATCTGCTGTGTGTCGTGGAAGCAGCCCATGCGGCTGCAGCATCCTCTGCACTGTTGATGCAGCAGGCGATATTTTCGCCGGCGCAGTTATAATCGATACCAAATTCTCTTAATATGGAAACATTAGTCTTACCGTTCGGCCTTACATGCGAAAATCTGACTGTTATCTCCTTAACCCTTGCAGCTGCGGCACGGTTAAGATCCGCGCTGAAAGTAAGTTTCCCGGCACCTGCGTTTGCTCTTCTGGAATTTATTGCATCAAGTGCCTTGCTCATCTCATTTGTTACTCCGGCAATACTGCTGTTTTTTCCGGCGGAAGGACCATTTCCTTTGTTTCCGGATACCGGATCGGATACTACGGGTGTTTCCTTACCCTTATTACTTCCGCTTTTTCCGGATGTAACAGGATCTTCTATCAGATCATCCGCAAGCCCGACTTCAAGCAGATCCTTCTCGTATGGAAGTTCGTACTCATATAAAGGTTCTTCAGCCAGAAGATCCTCATATAAACAATCATTATATGAATTATCTTCCTCAAGAATGTCTCCATAATAATATCCATCATTATATCCACCGTTATCGGGGAGGATATCTTCATATAAATCATATCCATAAGAGGAATCGTAAAAGAGTGCCTGATCAGAATCGTATAACTCAAGAAGTTCGTCCGCATGCGCGTAAGACGCGGAAAACAAAACGCACAGAGCGCTTATTCCCGCCATGACTGATAATTTGATCACCTTATTCATTTTTGTTCTCCCTTCATTTGCAGATCATCCGAGAAAATTGATCCGTTATCGCTTAACGGTCTATCCCTCAAACGATATACCTGCCACAGGCTCTTCCCCAAAACCCTGCGGCGACCCCTACACAATCATATCTTCATGACAGATGCAAAATGATCTGAAAATTACAATATGACTGCTTTGATATGATTATACTATACATATTGTGATATGTCATCATTTTTTATAATCATATTTGATATAGTTTGTGACAATGCAAGACCTGCATATCAAACCGTTTGCTGATCTTCAGCCTTCCGGACGGCATCCCGTCTCTTTCTTATCTCCTTCGTTATCTCATCAAGCTTTTCGTCGGTTAGTATGTACTTTTTCCTGAATATGATAAAACTCACGACCAGCACCAGGACCGGCAGCAGCGTCATTACCAAACGCAGGCCGACCACCGAGCTCACGGCTACCGTACCGGAACCGCCCTCGGTATCGCTTATCGAAAATACGGACAGGCATACCGATGCTATAAGTGCCGATATTCCGGAAGCCAGTTTGACGACGAAGGTCTGCATCGAAAAGATGACCGACTCGTCACGTCTGTTGTTCCTGATCTCCCCGTAATCCACTGTATTGGCAAGAAAGATCGTGACAAGAACATTAAGAATCCCCACAGCCGAAAAAATGAAAAATCCGGGAACAAGAAACGGATATACGGAATCAATGCCCGACAGAGCCATAATAAGCAGAACCATATAGCCGCCGATCGCGGATATCACCGAAATACCGAAGATCTTCATGGTATTAAAGAACCTTCTTAGGAGCGGGAAAAACAGCATCATCGCAAAGATCTGCGTACCACCCCCGAATGTGTTGAACAGCGTGTAACTTCCCTGCCAGTTGCTCCCGCCAAGATCATATTTAAAAAAATAGATGAGAAGGTTTGACGTTATATACACCGCCGAATTTACGAGAACTATAGTTATCACCATTGCCATTGCCTGGTCATTCGTGATAAGGGCCCTGAACATGTCCTTAACGCTCGATGTCTGTACATCAACCGTCGATCTCTCCTTAAGAAGCATACACGTTATAAGTGTAAACAGGAAAAAGAGCACTGCGACGATAAGCGAAAAATACTTAAATCCAAGTCTCTCTATAGTATTCCCGGCCGCTCCGGTACCCGCTGCGAGCTTACCCAGAACAGATACGGCAAGAACCGTAACAATAGTCACAAGCGCCGATCCGATACCTGCACATGTTCGTCCCAGTGCCGACATCGCCTCCCTGTCCTTTCCGCTTTCGGTGAATGCAGGGACCATCGACCAGAACGGTATATCCATCATCGTATAAGTCACGCCCCATAAAATATAGAAAACAGCCGCATAAGCTATCAGTCCTTTTTGATCTAACGAAGGCGGCGCCGAAAACATAAAGAACAGGACGAAAGCATTTGTCAGGGTTCCTATAAACAGCCACGGACGGAACTTCCCCCATCTGGTCCTTGTCTTGGCTACCAGCACTCCCATAAGAGGATCGTTGAACGCGTCAAAAACACGTGCTATCAATAAGATAATGCCCATAACCCATGCCGAAACGCCCATTATATCCTGATAATAGTACAGAATATAGCTTGCACTCAGCATATATACCATGTCTTTACCGACTGCGCCAATACCATATGCTATTTTTTCTTTAAGGCCTAATTTCATATGTTATTCCTCCTATGTTCGAAAATCAGTTCGAAACGCTAATATAAAACCATGGGGTATTTATTTTTTTCGTAAATTTTGCAAGATCAAGAGTTATTTTTATGAGTTTGTGTTAAAAGTAGATTTATTTTTGTTTTCCACACGAAAAGTATCGAACACGCGTTTGTATATGCTTTATTTCGCTAAAATATTAAGGGACGATATACCAGTTTTTTATGTTATGCTGTAGGATTATAAGTTGGAACAACCTTCTTAACGTACTCCCCTATACTGTCATTGTTCTCATAGCAGACAGCCATAAGTTCCTGAAGATCGCCAATAAACTTCTCGGGATCAAATTCGATAGGCTTGCCGATATGTATCATCTTATTTGGTGTAGTCTGCATTCCTTCTTCAGCCATGAGCTTCTCCTCATAGAGCTTCTCACCGGGACGCAGTCCTGTATATACTATCTTAATATCAACATCGGGCTTATATCCCGACAGTTTGATAAGATTTCGGGCAAGAGTATCTATCTTGACAGGTTCTCCCATATCAAGGACGAATATCTCGCCGCCGTGAGCATAGGTTCCTGCCTGCAATACCAATGACACTGCTTCGGGTATCGTCATAAAATAACGTATGATATCAGGGTGCGTGACCGTAACAGGCCCTCCGTTTGCGATCTGTTTCTTGAACAGGGGTACTACAGAACCGTTGGAACCCAGGACATTTCCGAAGCGTACCGCTACAAATTCGGTCTTTATCCTGCTTGTATCAAATTTCCTGTATATCCTCACTCCTTCTGCATCGACTTCATGCTGGAACAGGCGGGGTATCCTGTCTACCCTGCCATCCTTTATCAGCTGATTGAACGCCTGTATGACCATTTCACACAGACGTTTGCTGGCACCCATTATATTCGTTGGATTTACGGCCTTGTCGGTGGATATCAGTACAAAACGCTCACATCCGTTAAGCAGGGCCGCATGAGCGGTCTTATAAGTTCCTATCGCATTGTTCTTGATCGCTTCACATGGGCTGTCTTCCATAAGAGGAACGTGCTTGTGGGCTGCCGCATGATAAACTACCTGCGGATGATAGGTCTCAAACACCGAATTGATCCTTCTTGAGTCCCTTATCGATCCGATAAGTACAGTAAGGTTAAGCCCCGGATAATCAGTCCTTAATTCCTGTTCTATCTCATAAGCTGAATTCTCATAGATATCAAATATTATCAGGTGCTTCGGCTTATGTGCGGCTATCTGCCTGCAGAGCTCGGATCCGATCGAACCTCCGCCACCCGTGACCAGTATGACCTTACCCGTAAGATAATTGAATATCTCATCAAGATTGACCTTGATCGATTCCCTGCCCAGCAGATCCTCGATCTTAACGCTGCGCATCGAACTTACCGATACTTCGCCGTTTACAAGCTGGTACATGCCCGGCAGGTTCTTAAGCTCACAGCCTGTTTCCTTACATATGTTAAGTATTTCCCTCTTGGCCGAAACATCGGAATTGGGAAGTGCTACGTATATCTTCTTTATATTATACTTTTCAATAGCACTCATTATTTCATCGCGTCCGCCGACGATCGGTACACCGTCAATATATCTGTTCCATTTGTTGGGATCGTCATCAACAATGCAGCAGATCCTGTCCGTCGTTTCCTTGGAATGACTGACATCACGCAGGATCATCTGCCCTGCGGAGCCCGCTCCTATGAGAAGTACGTTGTCTTCCCTCTCGACCGTCCTGAATCCTCCCTTAAAGTCCATGAGCAGGAAGAAACGGTATGAAAATCTTATCCCTGCCACCAAGACGAACTGGACTACCGCACCAAAGATATAGTATGAAATTGGCATCCTGTGCAGAAACGATATTCCAATTGTATGAAAGAGAAATGAAATAACGGATGCTATCAATATTCTCATCAGTTCACTGTAACTTGCAAACCGCCATATGGTCTTATACATACGCTGGGTAGCAAAAATGATGATGCAGAATATCGTATAGATCGGAGCGAATTTTATGAAAGGTCCCAAATATTCCTGCGGGATCAGCCTGAACCTGCAGTCAAATCTTATCCACAGAGAAAACAGATATGCAAAATTAACCCCGAATATATCGAAGACAATAAGCACTGCAGCAATAGCTTTCCAGTGCTCTATATGAAGTTTTCGTAATATACTGTCTAACTTTTCACTCATTGATCAACGTAAAATCGCTTACAGGCCTCTTACGATCTTTCCCTCAGACCGGTTATATAATGGTCAAGCCTCTTCATCGCAACCTTTAGCTTCTCTATCGAATAAGCATAGGATATTCTTATAAATCCTTCTCCGCTGTCACCAAAAGCAGAACCCGGTACTACGGCCAGCCTTTCTGCATCAAGCAGGGCAAAGGCAAATTCCTCGGAAGTCATACCAAACTCCTTAATACAAGGGAATACGTAAAACGCTCCGTACGGTTCAAAGCAGGGAAGGTTCATCTCCTTAAATGCATTCATAAGGAAACGCCTTCTCTGATCATACGACTCGCGCATCATCTTAACATCCTTATCGCCGTTCCTAAGTGCTTCGATCGCCGCATACTGGCTGGTAGTGGGGGCACACATGATACAGAACTGGTGGATCTTGGTCATCTGCTCGATGATCCTGTGGGGTCCGCAGGCGTATCCCAGCCTCCAGCCTGTCATGGCAAAGCCCTTGGAAAAACCGTTTATCAATATTGTCCTCTCCTGCATTCCCGGGAAAGAAGCTATCGAACAGTGGTCCCCGCAGTATGTGAGTTCACTGTAGATCTCATCGGTCAGAACAAATATATCCTTCTCTATACATACCTCGGCAATGCCTTCAAGGTCTTCCTTCGTCATAACCGCACCTGTCGGGTTATTCGGGAAAGGCATTACGAGGATCTTGGTCTTGTCGGTAACAGCGTCGAGCAGTTCCTGTTTCGTGAGCCTGAATTCATTTTCATTCTTAAGTTCTATTATCACAGGCTTGCCGCCGGCAAGGATCGCACACGGCTCATAGGAAACGTAGCTTGGCTGCGGGATCAGAACCTCGTCCCCGGGATCGAGCATTGCACGCATCGCTATATCTATCGCTTCGCTCCCTCCCACAGTGATTATGACCTGTGACTTGGGATCATAGCTGACTTTGCACCGGCGCTCGATATATCTGCAGATCTCCTCCCTTAACTCCATAAGGCCCGAATTGGACGTATAGAATGTACGTCCTTTCTCAAGCGAATAAATACCCTCATCCCTTATATGCCATGGAGTGTCAAAATCAGGCTCACCCACTCCGAGGGAAATGACATCTTTCATCTCGCTCGCGATATCGAAAAATTTACGGATACCCGACGGCTTGATATTTACGATAGTTTGTGATAACGGTTCTCTCATGGCGTCATTATCATCCTTTCATCGTTTGTTTCACCGTTCAGTATCGTTCCGTGATCCTTGTATTTCTTGAGCACGAAATGTGTCGTCGTTGAGATCACGTTCTCAAGTGTCGAGAGTTTCTGCGATACAAAGCTGCTGACTTCTTTAAGCGTCTTGCCTTCCAAAGATACCAGAAGATCGTATCCTCCCGATATAAGGTAGGTCGCATTTACTTCGGGATACTTATATATCCTCTCTGCAATATCATCAAAACCGTGACCGCGCTGGGGAGTAACCCTTACTTCTATAAGTGCATTCACCCTGTCTGTCGTTACCTTATCCCAGTCTATCAGCGTATGGTAACCGCAGATAATACCTTCGGACTCCATATCCGCAAGCTCCTGAGTAACCTCTGCCTCTGTAGTACCGAGCAGGACTGCAAGTTCCTTAAGCTCCACACGGCTGTTCTTCTCGATGTAATTAAGTATCTTCTCTCTCATTGGGATCATTCCTTTCTTATATATTGTAGGCAAGTATCTTATCAAGTTCATTTTGACCGGGCGGCTCCAGAAACCTTTTTTTCTCATCATAAAAGACCACTCTGTCATTGCCATCCGTGACCTTGCCGATCACAGCTGCATTTCCTCCGGCCCGTTCATATTCCGTCACAAGGTCATAGCCTCTGTCCGCCATAATGAGAAGCGACCCGGTTGATAACAGTTTATAGGGATTAATCTCAAACAGTTCACTTATCTCTATCGTCTCCTGCCTTATAGGGATCCTGTAAAGATCTATATCAAGTCCGGCTCCAAAGTCCTCTGCAGCATCCCACAGTGCTCCGAAGATACCACCCTCTTTTACCTCATAAATGGCTGAAGCACCAAATTTTAGCGCTGTCTCCTTATCCTGCGCAACATCCCGGTCTTCCTCAAGACTAAGAACCTTTTTAATAAAAGTGGGACTGAACCGCTTATTCAGCACCCACTCCATCTCATTTACCATGATAAAAGTTCCTGCAAGCCCTGCCCATCCGGTCATGACAACATCATTTCCCTTTATTGCAGCTGCAGCACCATAATTTAAACCTAATTTATTCTCCGCCACCGTTATCGCCCTGCTGTTCTTCCGCGCCGCCACCGTTATCCTGAGGAGGATTCTCCGGCTGGGGTTCCGCGGGTGCTTCTGCGGGAGGCGCCTGGGCATCGGGCACCGGTGCCGGAATACCCAAAAGCATCGCCGGATCTATTATGCCGGCTCCTACCTGTGCCGCGGCCGCCTTGCAGGCCTCTATACTCCCTGTCGCGATCGCATTCTTAAGAACGGTCGCTACATTAGGATCATCTGTCGCAACGCCTACCGAAGCAGTCTTCGGAACTGCCCGGTAATTACTCTTGTTTATCCGAACACGTTCTGTTTCAACTCCGTCTACCTTGACGATCTTCCAGTATTCGCCAACATATCCCGTATGAGCTGACTGAACAGAAACCTTGCCTGCAGGAAGTTCAGGATCGGCAACGACCTTCTCTCCCTCCGGCTCGGTTCTCTCAAGCTCAACGCTCTCAAATGAGATCGTTCTGTTTTCCGGACGTGTCTCTACTCCGAATATATTGAATACCACCTGCTTGTCATCTGTGGTATAACCTTCTATGAAAATCGGATCCTCAAGATTGTTGGTAAACTTGAAATCCTTGGCTGTTCCCGATATCGCAGCATCCGCCGACATATCCACGTAACTTACTATCATGGAATGATTGGAACGCTCATCTACCTGAAGTTCCGCCCGGATAACAGCATTATAAAGCGTGGAGCTCACCTGGCATATACCGCCTCCGAGACTTTCAACCACCAATCCGTTCAGGTATGAACCCGCAAGAAAATATCCGTTCTCCTCGGTAAACGGACTCACCGTTTCATATACCGAAAACTGTTCACCCGGGTACAGGAGCTTACCGTTTATCAGCTTGGTGCCGTTACGGACATTTCCCGAACGCTCCTTGCCGGATGATGAGAAACTGGTAGAAAAATGTCCAAGCAGATCCTGTATCTTTTCGAGATCTGCCGCTGTGCCCTTCGGCTGTATCATTCCCGATACAAGTTCAATGGTGCAGTCATTCTTATCCCAGTTATCCATTTTACTCATGACCGCATCCACGGATGCATCCACATCGATGCCATAGCCTTCCTGCCCTTCGGTTATATGGAACACACCGTTCTCTCTCGTCATGGTGGCATCCTTGGCATCACTTCCGCATGCATCGCTCTCTGCCTGTATGACATTCTTTACATATGACTTGTCAGCCGTGATATTAATATCATAAACCTTATGCTCGACCTCAAGATCCTTATTTGCCTTATATCTTGCGATCACGTTACCGCGTTTGCCTAATCCTATCGCTTCCAAAAGTATATCGCTGTTAGACCACTTGATACCGAAGTCGCCAGCAGTCACCGTAGTCACGCGATCATTTATGGAAGTCAGATTTATCGGCTTACTGCGAAGTTCGGTTATCCTTTCTTCAACTTTCCCGAGCGCCTCTTTGTAGGTCAGTCCCGAAAGATCAATATCTTCGGCATACACACCTCTGTTTATGGTGGCAGTTGGATCCACATGTACGGATGCCGGAACTTCAACATTTATCTCTGTCGTGAGACTGTTTGCATTTTCAAGGATTTCATCCCTGGTATTATCTACGGTATCCCCCGCCGCGGTTACATTGATCGTAATCTCGGAGGACGTATCTGATTCCGGTACATCAGGCCGGTATTCCGATTCCCCGGAATCTTTATTTTCGGCCTCCTGATCGACAAACTGTATAACACTGTCTGATCTTTGATCATCCGACTTATTTATTATTTTTGAAACACCTGCCGAAGCCGCCCAAACAGTGCAGGTCCCCGACAGGATACAGCATAAGACGCTGACTAAGGCTGCTGACAGCCTGACTCTTCTTAACACAGTGATCCCTCGATTCCTAAATATACAATTTCATGTTATAATGTAAGAAATACTACGTATTTCTTTTGATACGCTCGCCGCTAAGGCATCATAAGGAATCCACCACTACGTGGTCCCCCTTATGATCATTACTGGATCAGATATGCCAGTGTCGGCACGATCATTGCAAGCACCAGGATTATTATTATGATGCTCGACATTATCTTTCTGGATTTTTTATTATAAAAATTCATTGATAAACCTCCCGATCCCGTATGGATCAATAACACTCTATTAAAGGTTAATTATATATGATATCGCCTATTTTTACAACCATAGTGATAAGTTTTCTGGCCATTATGATCTATATGAAGGTCACTACCAACCGATTCAATACGGGTGACGAAAAACGCATTGAGGAAGAGCGCCGGTCCAATTCCGTGCGCAAAAAAAGCCTGGATGAACTTGACTATATCACCATACCCTTCGATTCACTCCCTTTTTCCACGAAAGGCGGTGCGGAAAGCAGTGCAGAACCCGGAACCGAGGCAGGAACCGAAGATGCAGATCCCGCGATTGCCAGGGATGAGGCTGATGTTCTGGCACTTAAGGATAAAAAAATAGTAAATTTCACGGGTATATCAAATACGGACCTTAAGCTGACCTACGGTGCACCCAACCTTCCTCTGTTGACGGAATACGACCAGAATTTTACAGAGCTTGTGCGGGCTCTCGATTCGTGGGGAACTCATCTTCTGGGACAGGGAAAAACAGCGCAGGCTCGAACGGTTCTCGAATTTGCCGTGGAATGCCGTACGGATCTTAAATCAAGTTATGTTCAGCTTGCGGATATTTATGCGGAGAACTTTGAATTTGACAGAATAGACCATATCATAGAGATCGCCGACGGGCTTAATTCTCTGATGAAAGGGCCGATAGTCCGAGCCCTTAAGGAAAAATGCGATATAAATAAATATGTTACAAAAAAATAAGTCCCGGGAGATCAGCCTCGGGACTTTTTACAGTAACTGCAATATTTCGTAAGCCGGCAGCGCTCGCATTCAGGTCTCTGCGCCTTGCAGATATCCCTTCCGAAAGTGATGAGCTGCATGTTTATCAGTATCCAGTGATCCTTCGGGATCTCCTTCATCAGATCGAACTCGACCTTAACCGGATCATCCTCTTTTGTCAGGCCAAGCTTCCCCGATATCCTCTTTACATGTGTATCGACTACGATACTGTCAATACCGAAGATGTTCCCCCTGATCACATTTGCGGTCTTTCGACCCACGCCGGGAAGGGAAGTCAGTGCATCTATATCAGACGGTACTTCATCATTGTACTCCTCATGCAGCTTACGGCAGCATGCAATGATGTTCTTAGCCTTGTTGTGATAGAAACCTGTGGAATGTATGTCCTGCTCAAGTTCCTTAAGTTCGGCCTCTGCAAACGCCCTGATGCTCGGATATTTCACGAACAGATCCTTAGTTACGATGTTAACCCTCGCATCCGTACACTGTGCCGACAGGATAGTTGCGATAAGGAGCTGCCAGGCATTGTCATGCGTCAGATAACATCTGAAATCGGTGCCGTATTGGGCGTCAAGTATGTCTAAGATCTCTTTTGTTCGCTTTTTCATATAGTTTCTCTCTGTCTATAATACGCTCACAGTCATGGCAGCATGTCCGACCCGTCACATTACCGGTTCACAATTCGAATCCATTCTCATTGTTCACCTCTCGGCGCCATCCGGGCGCCTCGTAATGTTTCCTCTCGTACATACTCCATGCCTGCTCGCTACTGTTTATGTACCGTAGCTCCGTTAATCCGCATAAACTTTATAATCTGCACATGCTGGCCCATATACCGTTCTGCAAGGAGATGCGGTATTTTCACAAGCCTTACTCCCGTACACTATCCATGCATATCCGCTCATATAACAGTTCTTACGGTCAGCCACGTATCTTTCAACGCAAACCCTGACCACTACGTCTAACTAACTGCTACTGCGACTAAGCACCCGAGATATTCACCTAACGATTCGTTCATATCTCGGGTGCCAAGTCTTCGTACGCAGTGGATTTCGACTCCGTTCCTTCAGGCACTGTTTGCTTATGAAAGTTCCGTGTCTTCCCTTGCCTGCTCTCATGTTATACATGGGATCATTATATCTTCAGTCTAATGATCAAATAAATTACTGCGCGTATAATCCGCCTGTAGCCTTACTGAGTTCTATGAGCTTCGTATGCATCTCGGTCTCGATCCTCGAAAGCTCCTTCTCTGCTTCCGCGCGTTTTGTACGTCCGTCTGCCTGTATCTGTACGACCTCGTTCAAGGTATCGATAAGTGTCTGGTTGGTATGTGTCAGAGTCTCGATATCCACGATGCCGCGCTCGGCTTCCTTGGCCGACTCGACGGTTGCTATCTTAAGTGCTTCCGCATTCTTCTTGAGCAACTCGTTGGTCATATCGGTAACTTCCCTCTGTGCCTTGGCTGCCTGTGTGGAATGATTGAGGCCTATCGCGATGACCATCTGGCTCTTCCAGAGAGGGATCGTATTAACCAGCGTACTCTGGATCTTCTCAGACATCATAGTATCGTTATTCTGGATGAGACGGATCTGCGGAGCCATCTGCATCGAAATGTTCCTTGTAAGCTCCAGGTCATATATCTTCTTCTCGAACCTCTCGATCATCGAAGCGTAATCCGATGCCGCCTGTGAATCCTCGGGAAGTCCGGATTCTTCGGCTTTCTTAAGGAGTTTCGGGAGTTCCTGCTGCTTTGCTATCGCAAGCTTCTCCTTACCGGCCATTATATAAAGGGTAAGATTCTTGTAATAGGTCAGATTGGTCTCATACATCTTATCGAGCATTGCCACATCCTTGAGCAGGGTAACCTGATGGCCTTCCATCGCCTTGACTACCTTGTTGACATTGGCTTCCGTCTTGTCATACTTCGTCATAAGATCGTTTACCTTGGCCTGTCCCTTCTTGAACAGCCCCAGGAAACCGCCCTTCTTATCTTCTTCCGCCGAGAATCCGCGAAGTTCGGATACAAGTCCCGTAAGCATATCACCGATCTCGCCCATATCCTTGGTACGAACGTTGTTAAGTGCACCTTCCGAAAAATCAGCTATCTTCTTCTGGGCTCCCGCACCGTACTGGATAACAAGCTGCGTATTGTTAAGATCTATCTGGGAAACATAGCTGTCAACTATCTTCTGCTCCTCCGGTGTCAGATCGTTCTTGGTCTTGATATCCGACAGTTCCGTGCCAAAATCCATCGGTGCATGAGGAGTTTCGGGTTTCTCCTCTTCGATCGGAGCAAAGGGCGATTCATATAAGGTCGCCTCAGGGACTATCGCTTCTGCTGCAGCAACTGCTCCCGTTCCCTCAAGTACCGGTCCGTTTGTGTTCGTATCCATATTTTTCCTCCCTTGCAAAATGTGTATTCTGAAACTTTCTATTGTGTCTTAAGTGCGCTTTCCTGCGTCAGTCCTTCCTGTGTCAGCATAGTCGTGAGCACCTGCGCATCACTCGTTACATCCCATACGGAATCCTGGAACAGATTATTCAGAAGCTGGACAAACGCTTCATTTATCGTATCCAGTGTATTCTCAATCTCGGCTTTGGCCTGAATGATCTCTTTGCCGGGTGCACTCACCTTGTCGTATTCCGCATACGCTTCAACAAGCTTGAGCATCGTGGGAAGGTAATAATCCATCAGCTTATGCATCCTGTCCATCTGCTCGGGATGCTCCTTTACACGATCGAACATCTGTCTGAGCAGGCCCTCGAGGCAGTCAAGCTTCTTACTTATAACCTCACCCGGTATGTCATCATTGAGTGCATGCAGCTTGCGGACCGCTTCCATGCCTTCCTTAACCATCACGTCAAGTTCGGACTGTTCTTCTCCTGTAAGAGCGGCTTCTTTTTCTGCTTCCTCGGTCCTCATCCTGCCCATCATCTGCTCGTAATCTCTGTATACATCCGTTGAGAGCATAAGTGTGGTCTCACCTTCATCCATATAGCCTTCGGGATATATGCCGTTTTTAAGCATCTTTTTTATGTCTTTCTTAAGCTTTCTCTCGGTGATCCCGGTTGCGGCAGCTATCTGTGATATCCTGGCATACATCTTCTCACCGCAGATACGGGCATAACGTTTTGCACGGTTAAGGAACTTCCTGTGCTGCGCTCCCCATGCAACAAATCCGGCGCTTATTGCCGTAAGCACAAGACAGGTTATCACACCTGATATATACGACGGATCCTCACTGAGAGTGATATAAAGAAGGAACATTGATAAAAATCCGCACGATATTATCCCGGTGATGCCCAGCAATATGCCAAGAAGGCTTCCCGTATCGCCAACCGCATTGAATTTTGTCGGCAGAAGCTTACCATTCTCAACTATCGCATTCGGAGAACGCATCTTCTTCTGAAGTTCCATCTGCTGCCGACGTGCCTGAAACTGCTCATTCTGTGCTTTCGTGGCATTGGCTCTTCGCTGTCTGGTCTTCTCCTGTCTTTCCCTTAATTGTGCATCCCTGCGGGCCTTACGTTCCTGCCTCTCCCTTTCAAGCTGCTTCTGCCTCTCTCTGGTGGCCGATCCGGGAGAATACGACGAATATCTGTGAGAAGACACATTGATCGGATTTCCGTTCTTTATCCCCGTGCTCCTCTCGAGCTGCTCCGTGGCTTCGTCTATCGCCATGTTCACCGAATTGGATATGGCTTCGTTAAGCCTGCTGAAATCGCCTTTTGAAAGGCTCTCGGCAAGCCCATCCTTTATTTCCCTGCCTATTTCATTAAACAATTGATTATCAGCCATTTAGCCTACCCTGCTATCCTAATGGTCATTATTGTAATAATCACCGTAATACTTGCCGTAATACCTTCCATAGTACCTGCCATAATACTTGCCATAATACTTTCCGTATTTTCCGCCCATCTCGACTTTATTTAAGATAACTCCGAGGATGGGACAGCCTGTCTTACGGACCTGGTCTATAACACGCTCGGCAAATTTACGGCTTATAGCCCTTGCCTCCATTACTATGGCAACTCCGTCACAGTTCTGTGCTATTATCGCGCTGTCTATAACGCTTCCAAGCGGTGGTGTATCTATTATAACGTAATCGTATATATCCCTGAACTTGCTGAGTACCAGCTTAAACCTGGCCGTTCCGAGAAGTTCTGAAGGATTGGGCGGAACAGGGCCTGTGGGGATGATATGAAGTCCCTTGACATTGGTGGAATATATAACATCCTGTATGTCACGGCGTCCTGCAAGAAAATGCGACAACCCTGAAGATATCTTGGTTATCTGATATCGTCCGAGTATGACCGATTTTCTCATGTCACCGTCTATGAACAGTACATGTTTTCCGGCTTCCGCCATTGAGATCGCAAGATTGAAAGATATCGATGATTTTCCTTCGTTTGGTACACAGCTCGTTATCGCTATGACCTTGACATTATTGCCGCAGAATTCCATATTCGTACGTAATGACTTATATGCTTCATTGGTCTGGAAATCAAACTTGGTTTTGCGGTTTATTGTAATTACCTTAGTGTCCATCCTTTGTGACCTCCGTTCCCGGTCTTAATACAGTCATATCATTTACCGGAGTCGTTGCTGTCTTTGAATTACGATCACTCTTGCTGCGTTTGCGCCGTTTGCTTTTTTTGTCCGTCTCACCCGAACGCTCGTCCACATAGGGTATTGATCCGAGAACCGATACCTTTAGATAGTGTTCTATATCATCCGGATTTTTGATCGTATCATCCATTATATAAATAAGAATGATTATCACTATCGCAAAAAAGGCTCCGACCGCACCACCTATTGCAGTATCCTTGAATACCCTGGGAGACGAAGGCTCCTCCGGAAGATCTGCTTCCTCAACTACATTTACCGCTTCGGTGTTCATGACCGCAGAAATATGTTCCGATGCCGAATTACGTATCGAATCTGCTATTGCCCTTGCCATTTCGGGGCTGGAATCCTCGACCGTTATCGTAACTATTCGTGTATCGGTAGGGACCTCGACGCTTATCTTCTTCTTAAGCTCTTTATTGTCGATATCAAGTGAAAGTTCCGATCTTACTTCATCAAGCACCGGCCGGCTGGTTACGAGTTCCTGATAGTCTTTCGTAAGCTGCGTTCCTGTCTGCAGATCGGAATACGTCAGCGTTTCATTGCTCTGTCGGTTGATGATATACATTTTGGTAGTGGATTCATACTTCGGAGTGATAACATATACGCACAACAGGAAGGTGATGATCCCCGCAAAAGCGCCGAAGATTATTATCATCCACAACCTGCTCATCAACACGCCGATAAGTTCTACAAGATCTATTTCTATCTCATCGGATTGAATCTGGTTTTTCGGTTCCATCTGTATATTTCCCTTTGTATATATTTTAAGAAATACTTTGTATTCCTTCTAAATACTCATATCATAAAGGCCGGTTTTTAATAATGTTCACTGCATTTGCATACAGGATCCCCGCCGCATATTCCTCGCTGCATTTTCTGATTATATAGTCGGCACAATCCGCAATCTCCGGCTTCCTTCCGCCCATGCTGTGTGCATCCGTTCCTATGAAATGGATCCACTCCTCCTTAAGGAGCCTTTTTACAAAATGTCTTATCTTCATCCCGCCTTCACCGGCGATCGTTTTTGAATTGACCTGGATATATGCCCCGTTGTCTATAAGATCCCCGACGTAGGAAGGATCCCTTATAAGACAGTCATAACGCTCAACATGCGCAAGCACCGGATAATAACCGTGGCTGCACAGGTTCTGCACCGCTTCGAGCAGTTCCCGCTTCTCAACGGTCGTTGAAAATTCAAGCAGAACATAGTCGGAATCGGCAAGTGTATGAACCCTGCCTTCCTCGATCCATTCCGGAACGCTGGGATAATAATATATCTCATTGCCGATGAACAGCTTCAGATCCGGATGCAGCTTCCTTGAGTGCTTATTAAGTTCCTCGAAGGTTTCATCTATGACTGTCCTCTCAGTCTCCACATAACCTCCGTGGTAATGCGGAGTGAGTATGATCGCCCGAATGCCTTCTTCATAGGCAAAATCGAGCATTGCCATAGACATATCCATACTCCTTGAACCATCATCCACTCCGGGGAGTATATGACAGTGCATATCAAGATAAAACATATTCCTCTGCATCCCCTTACGTTTACAAATACTGTTAAGACAAGCCCGGTATTACTCTGCTTTTACTACATAAATCCCTACAACAGTATATTACACATACTCATGCTATGCAAGGATTAAGCCCTGTCATGGCTTATTCAAGTGCCTCTGTCATCCTGTCCCAGGAAAACCTGTATTCCCGCTCACTTATGCCCTTAATGTATCTGTCCTTCCTGCCTTCATCGAAGTATTTGCAGATCGCATCGGCCAGAGCCTCATCATCGAAGGGCGGGACTATCATACCCGTCACATCATCCTCAACAACCTCGGGCAGTCCGCCCACATCCGTTACTATCACCGGCTTGCGGAAACCATATGCTATCTGGACTATGCCGCTCTGTGTCGCGGATTCATACGGAAGCACCACCAGATCGGCGGATGAAAAGTATTTTTCCACCTCTTTATCAGGCACATAACCGTCTATCAGTCTGATATCATCCGATATTTTAAGTTTATCCATGAGTGTCAGGTATTCTTCCCTGTTCCCGTCAAAATCACCCACCACATACAGTCTCGGTACCTGCCTGTCCCTGTACTGCTTCTCCTTAAGAATATGCACTGCGTTAAGAAGATGCTTAAGTCCCTTATACTCACGGACAAAACCGAAGAACAGCATCACATCCTCATCATCGGGGATGCCGAGCATTTCCCTTGCGCTGTGCCGGTCAAGATCATCGAAATTGAACGTGCTGTATGTCGGATGCACCTGCACCTTATAATCGGCATCCGGCTTGATCGACAGAAGATCCTTAACTTCGCCCTGTGCGTGCAGGATATATCTGTCTGCTCTCTTAAGTGCCATCCGCGTAAGCTTTTTATCAAGAGGAAACCTCTCATGCGGGAATACATTATGACATATATATACTATCTCGATCCCTGCTCTCTTAATGATACCTGTCAGAATTCTGTAACACGGTGCAAAATATGGATGCCACCACTGGATGATGACCTTTTCGGGCTTCATCTTCACTATTTTCCCTGCCGTGGTCATGATATTGACCGGATTTGCGGTATTTATGAGAAATTTCGTACCCTCAACCTTAAAGGTATCATTGCTGTAGTCCCTCTGCTCCCTTTTGAACAGGAACCCGGGATACTGCATCCTGTACGAGATCATCTCTACGTCATGCGCCTTTGCGAGCGCCCGGTACATAAGACCCGTGTAATGTGATATTCCGCCCTTATATGGATAGACGGGCCCTATGAGGACCCACTTACTTTGTTCCATCTGCTATATCTCTTGTTTCCTGTCCGTTTACTTCTGCTTCCCTGCCGCCCGGATCCGCCCCGGCTTCTTCACGTTCGCTCTCCTTATAGTCAAGCCTTCTCACGCGGTACTGGATGTCCTCGAGTAGCTTCCTGTTGTTTGCGATCACATCAGCCTGAAGTCCCACAATAAATGTCATGAAGCCGAGCATCATGAGCGTCGATGAAAATACAAGAGACTGGATATGTCCGTTGCCTGCTCCCCTGAAGAAGAAAACGAGGAACCTTATGACAAAGGCAAAACCTATGGTAAAGGGGATCAGCCCGAGTATCGAGAAAAATGTCAGAGGCCGGTACATCATGAACGCACGGACTATCGTGAGCATCGAACGCTTCACATATCCGAACATCGAATGGAAAAGCCTTGATTTACGCAGTTCTCCGTTGGTCCTTACCGGAACGGAGGTTATCGCCATGCTGGTCCTGCCCGCCTGTACTATGGTCTCAAGCGTGTAGGTATAGTTGTTCATAACATTAAGATGAATAGCAGCATCACGCGAAAATGCCCTGAAGCCACTCGGGGCATCGGGGATATCAGTCTTACTCGCCACCCTTACGACATAACTTCCGAAATGCTGGAGTTTCTTCTTAAGAGGCGAAAAATGCTCGGTCGCATCGATCGGGCGCTCGCCTATTACCACGTCTGCCTTTCCTTCAAGGATGGGGCGTACCAGCTTCTCTATGTCCGCTCCACAGTACTGATTGTCGGCATCCGTGTTTACAATGATATCCGCACCGTTTCTTAGACATGCATCTATCCCTGCCATGAAGCCCTTGGCAAGTCCCTTGTTCTTTGTAAAACTCACGACATAGTTGACACCCCAGTTCCTGGCGACCTCAACCGTGTTGTCGACGCTTCCGTCATTTATTATCAGTATCTCGATTTCATCT
>JAFSZZ010000161.1 GCA_017458765.1 Lachnospiraceae bacterium
ATTAAATATGTAGGCCGTCATACCCTTGGCATATTTCTGTTACATAAGAACGTACAGCTTGAGCTTGTCATTCCATGGCTTAATTCTTTTATTTCGGGACCACAACTGCTTACCGCCTGCATTGCTACATGTATATCATTTTCCATTGCTCTTTTGCTATGTACTATCATTGAAAGGTATGTTCCACAGATGCTGGGGCAATTTCCGGTGTATCCGGAAAATGATGATCGTTGAAAAGCAAGAATATCGTTCTTCAATTATATCCCAAGGGATGGTTTCTGATTCCTTTACCTATCGGTTTTCCGGGTACATTTTTAATCCGATTAGCTGGTTAAAATCCGAGAAAGAAAACCGAACACAGAATGCCGCTAAAGTCAGTAATTTCATACTTTTATAATCGAACCACCGGAGAAGAGATCTCCGTTCCTTGTGGCGGTAGTAGACAACATTATGTCCTGCTTCAAACATTCCCCTGCTTTATATTCTTTACCTTGGAATCCCTGCCATATGAAAATTAATTATGACCCAAAATAATGAAAACGGATTGACTCTGCCTTTATTAGAAATTATGGTATTATTATCCGAGGAAGAACTGCTTATGAAATCCAAGAGAAATTTCATTTTAAATGTGGTAACTGCATTCATATGGCTTGTTACGGGGATCGCTTCCGTGACCCTGCAGGGGAACTAAGCCGGTCCTTGTTTCATGGCATGTATTATGTTTGCATATCTTGCAGTAAACTCTTACAAGAGATGGAAGGCTGAAAATAATGATTGAAGTTGAAATTAAGATACGGGCTAACCTTGACGAGGCTGAAAAGAGGCTTATTAATAGCGGATTTTTGAAAGATACAAAGGTAAGAGAGACTGATATCTATTTTGATAATACCGCCGGTGATATCCGCGGTAATGATACAGCCCTCCGGATTCGCACAGTCGAATATCCTGATTCTGAATCTTTCATGTCTTATATTACTTTTAAAGGAAAGCGGTATGATGATGTATCCATGACCAGACCGGAATATGAAACATCTTTTGAACACCCTGCTGAAATGATTAAGATACTTAAATCACTTGGATATAATCCGGTCGAACCTAAAGTGACCAAGGATAGAACTGTATATGTCAATGGTTCCATAACTGCCTGCCTTGACAGGGTTGAAGGTCTCGGTGATTTTCTTGAACTTGAGATCATAACCGGCAAGGACACCAAGAATGATGCCCTTGACCGATTATGGACAATGCTTGAAATACTTGGCTACAACAGGGATGATACAACGACAGTGTCATATCTTTCGATGCTACAGAACAGGTCATAATTTTTTCATGACCATTGTAAGCGGTGAAACCGGCTGCTCTCATCTGCTTCAGAAGCATAGGAAACAAAAATCCGCTTATTTAGTTATCTTTCTGACCGGAGGAGACAGAGAACCGTCCCCTGTCTCTATACCCTGTCTCTAAAAAGATATACACTTGAAAATCAATGAACTATATTCTATACTATACGGCAGTTAGCATATCCTAACCCTGTTGCACTACTGTAAAAACGCACGAAGGTGGTTCGTAAAATATGGTTAGCATAAGCTAATGATCAAAACCTAAGGAGGAGATCATCATTATGAAACTTAAAGGAATAGGATTATTTGCATTGGGTACTCTGTTTGGACTTGAAGGGATCAAGCTGTTATCCTCCAAGGATGCAAAAAAGGTATATTCGCATTGCACTGCCGGGGTGTTGAGGATAAAGGATTCTATCCTTGATCAGGTTACAACCCTTCAGGAGAACTGTAACGATATCTATGAAGAAGCTAAAGATATCAATGAGGAGAGAACCCAAAAGGAAGAAGATACGGAAGAATGAAGTATACGATAAAACACGAATTAAAAAACAGGATCCGTATACATCTTCCCATGAAACGTTTAAGCTTCAAGCAAGCGGACACCTTCGAATACTATCTTAAGACCCATGACGGGGTGGACGAAGTGCGCGTGTATGAACGGACCGCCGATGCGGTAGTGTTTTTTACCTGTGACCGATCCCGTATACTTAAAATAATAAAAGCATTCTCGTTTGATGACATACAGGTGCCGGATCGTGTTTTTGAAAGCTCAGGAAGGGAACTTTCGGCAAAGTATTATGACAGGATAGTAACGACCGTGATCCTGCATTACGCCAAGCGTATTATCCTGCCGCTTTCGATAAGGAGGGTATTTGATACTGTAAAAACGGTAGGATACATTCTTCGCGGCCTTAAGACACTGAAGAACAGGCGTCTGCAGGTTGAGATGCTGGATGCCGCAGCCATTACCGCGGCTGTATTGACAGGGGATTACAATACGGCTTCGAATGTAATGTTCCTTCTTAAGATCGGTGATACTCTTGAGGAGTGGACACATAAACGTTCAGTGGATGACCTTGCAAGAAGGATGTCGCTTAATATTGACAAGGTATGGCTTCTTACAAATGACGGAGAAGTACAGACCGATTCATCAAGTATTGAATGCGGAGACAGGGTCGTTGTAAGAATGGGGAATATGATCCCCTTTGACGGAGAGGTGATCATGGGAGAAGCCATGGTCAACCAGGCATCCATGACGGGAGAATCCGAGGCAGTACGAAAAGAGACTGGCATGAGTGTGTTTGCGGGAACTGTGGTTGAAGAAGGCGACCTGACCATCCGCGTGACCCAGACTGAAGGATGCGGACGGTTTGACAAGATCGTGAAAATGATCGAGGAATCCGAAAAGCTTAAATCATCGCTTGAGAGCAAGGCGGAAAGACTTGCCGATAAGCTGGTTCCATATACACTTCTGGCAGCCGGACTGACCTGGGCTATAAGCCGTAACGTCACCAAGGCTGTATCCGTACTAATGGTTGATTATTCATGTGCGCTTAAAATGTCAATGCCCATATCGGTATTGTCTGCGATAAAAGAGGCATCGGAATACAACATAACCGTCAAGGGAGGAAAATTCCTTGAAGCCGTAGCCGATGCGGATACGATAGTATTCGACAAGACCGGAACCATTACGAAGGCGAAGCCGACGGTTGTCAGGGTCGTTTCTTTTTGCGATGAATCGGAAGACGAACTGTTAAGACAGGCTGCCTGCCTGGAGGAACACTTCCCGCATTCGGTGGCAAGGGCTGTTGTTGACTGTGCTCTTGAAAAGGGACTTTCACATGATGAACTCCATACAAATGTTGAGTATATAGTAGCGCATGGTATCGCTTCGCAGATTGACGGAGAAAGAGCTGTTATCGGAAGCTATCATTTTGTATTCGAGGATGAAGGCGTAACCATAGCAGATGATAAAAAAGACGGGTTTTATTCCCTGCCTGATGAGTACTCGCATCTTTACTTTGCAAAAAACGGAGAACTGTCAGCATGTATCCTTATTGAGGATCCCATGCGAAAAGAAACGGGAGATGTTGTAAGGCGCCTTGGCGAGCTGGGATTTGAGCATATAGTGATGATGACCGGTGACAGTGAGAGGACGGCTGCCAGGATAGCTTCACAGGCCGGAATTACGGAATACTATGCAGAAGTACTTCCGGAGGATAAGGCGGGGTATGTGGAAAGGGCCAAGGCAGAAGGACATCGTGTGATCATGGTTGGTGACGGGATCAATGATTCTCCGGCTCTTTCAGCTTCGGATGCCGGTATAGCGATAAGCGACGGAGCAGAAATAGCAAGACAGATAGCGGATATCACGATAGGCTCCGACAACCTTGAAAGTATTGTCATATTAAGGGAGATCAGCACCCTTTTGATGAAGAGGATAAGGTTTAACTACAGGACTATAGTGGGCTTTAACACAGCACTTATAGGGCTGGGTATAGCCGGGGTAATGCCCCCTGCAACATCTGCCATGCTGCATAACGGATCCACGGTGGCACTTGGGCTTAAGAGTATGACAAGGCTGAAAGGATAAGGGAATGACAGACAAAGAATATAAGGAATTATCGGTTAAGGAATTTGCGAGGGCCGCCAGGGTCTATGAGACGGATAAGGGCGGAGTATATAAGATGTGTAAAAAGGATTATCCTGACGTTCTCAGCGAGCTTGAGAAGGAGCCGTTTACAGACCTTCTGGATTGCGGGTGCGGACCGGCACCTATGCTCACCCTGCTGCATGAGAAATATCCGGATAAGCATTACACCGGTATTGATCTTACACCGGAGATGATAGAAGTGGCAAGGGCCAAAAATATGAAGGATGTCGAACTGGTTGTGGGCGACTGTGAAAACCTGCCCTTTGAAGATGGGACCTACGATGCCGTCATATGCTGCCAGAGCTTTCACCATTATCCCAATGTGCAGAACTTTTTTAACAGCGTATACCGAGTTCTTCGCCCGGGAGGAAGGCTGATACTGCGTGATATGACGGCAAAAACTGCCCCTGTAAGGTGGTTCTTTAACCATATAGAAATGCCTGTGATAAACCTGTTTGGTCACGGAGATGTACATGTATACGGCGTGGATGAAGTGAGCAGGTTGTGTGACCGTGCCGGCCTTAAACTGGAGACCGGCGAAAAGAGGGGATTCTTCAGGCTGCATTGTGTCGCCAGAAAGCCCGTTTCGCGGTATTGACATTATGATCAAATGGTGTTATTATTCCGGTTAGCATATGCTAACCGGGGAAATCCCCGGAACTAAGGAAGGATGAATAGGATTCGTGTCAGATAAACTCATTATAGATAATTGTTCTCCGACACTCGCGGGAATAAAAACCGGAAACCTGTTTTCGGTTAAGTTATCGGAAGAAAAAGATATCAACAGGGATTTACGTGAACTTAACAGAGCGCTCAGAAAAAAGGGACTACGTGTGATACCGCTTAAGAAGACCGATGGATATGCGCTCATATACCTGTACCGTCCAGGCCATTTGAAAAGAGATCTGACAGATCCGCTTGCAAAGAAGATACTAAAGAACAGAGGATATCATATCGGAAATCCCGAAAGCTGTATCGTCCAGTTGATCGAGCACTTGCGTGACGAGAGCCTGTTTCCGCATGAAATAGGGCTTTTTCTCGGATATCCTCCGTCAGATGTTGAGTGCTTTATGAAGCATCCGTTCAGGGGCGTTAAATGCTGCGGATGCTGGAAAGCATATTCCGAAC
>JAFSZZ010000162.1 GCA_017458765.1 Lachnospiraceae bacterium
CATCTGGCCGGAATGAAATTTCAGACAAAAAAAAGGACCTCTGTCCGCTGACAAATGCCCTTTTGGTTGTCCACCATTCTGAACAATATTAGATCATATATGGCTTGATAACAGCCAAAACGTCATCTACATTGTCCTCAGCATGGATGTTAAGATCGATCGGCTTACTAAGGTCTAAGCTGAAGATACCCATGATTGACTTGGCATCGATCACATACCTCCCTGATACAAGATCGAAGTCATAATCGAACTTGGTGATGTCATTAACAAATGACTTAACCTTATCGATCGAGTTTAATGAAATCTGTACTGTCTTCATCATGATAGTCTCCTTTCGTAATTTTTTCAAAACTTATGTTAAGCCCATAACTGGGAAAAGTCAACCATAAAAACCACCAAAGAAAAAGGGAAAAAACATGAAAAAAGTCGCATTTCACAATCTGGGATGTAAGGTAAATGCATATGAGATGGAACTTATGCAGCAAAATTTCACAAAAAACGGGTTTGAAATTGTGCCTTTTAGTGAAAAAGCCGACATTTACATCATAAACACCTGCACTGTGACCAATATTGCGGACAGAAAATCGAGGCAGATGCTCCATCGTGCGAAGGCTCTCAATCCGGAAGCACTGGTGGTCGCGGCCGGGTGTTATGTCGAAACGGACAGGGAAGGCGCGGCCGCGGACGAGGCGATCGACCTGATCATCGGAAATAAAGAAAAGCCTGATATTGTAAAGATCGTAAGCAGCGCACTTAATGAAACAAGGGCCGGATTTCCGGTTCATGGCGGTACGGAATATGATGAAAGAACCGTTCCCGTGTCCTATCCGCTGGAGCGGCTCACAGATCATACCAGAGCTTACATCAAGATACAGGATGGGTGCGACCAGTACTGCTCATACTGCATAATCCCGTTCGCAAGGGGACATGTGGAAAGCAGGGATGAAGATGTGACGATAAGGGAGATAACGGATCTGGCAGAGTCCGGCTGCAGGGAATTTGTGATAACGGGGATCCATTTAAGTTCATACGGTCTTGACCGCAGTTATAACATGGCGGCTAAGGACGGGAGCTTTAACAATACGGCGCTTACCGGGATAATAAAGAAGATATCCGGGATAAAAGGGGCTGAGAGGATCCGACTGGGATCACTGGAGCCGCGCATAATAACAGAGGATTTTCTTACGGAAATGGCATCGCTTAAGGAGTTCTGTCCGCATTTTCACTTATCCTTGCAGAGTGGTTCCGATTCCGTGCTAAAGAGGATGAACCGAAGATATGACACGGCGGAATACTATGATAAGGTGCAGCTTATAAGGAGATTTTTCGAGCATCCTGCGATAACCACGGATATAATAACCGGTTTTCCGGGTGAGACCGAAGAGGAATTTCGTGAAACGAGGGAATTTCTGAAAAAGGTTGATTTCTATGAGACCCATGTATTTGCATATTCAAGGAGACGGGGCACGGCAGCAGATAAAATGCCCGGTCAGCATACGCAAAAGACCAAGAACGAACGCTCGCGGATACTTATAGATGATTCACTCGAACGTGCGAAGAAGTTCAGGGAATACTATATAAACCGTGAGACCGAAGTACTGATAGAAGAATACATCAGGATCGGAGCCAAACATTACGGAGTGGGTTATAACAGGGAATATGTGCGTTTCGCATTCGAAAGTCCGGATAATGCAGGACGGGCCGGTGAGAACGATGCCTGCTGCCCTGGTTTTGAGAAGGAAGACCTGACAGGCAGGATACTGACAGGTACGGGAACAGCTATGCTTGATGATGAAACGGTGCTGATTGATAAATACGCTTTATTATGATAGATTTTTAATGTTCATGAGAATAGATCGGTTTATGGAGTTTATTGTGAGTAACTGTCTTAAATATAAGGAGTATATATTATACGCTGCGGGGGCCAGGCTTAAGTCCGAAGTCTCCAATTCATATCTTAACTGGGTATGGTGGATACTGGTGCCTGCCCTTGAAATGATCGTATACTATGTTGTGTTCGGACTTTTCATAAAGATAGATGAGCCCTACCATCCTCTCTTTTTGTATATTGGCGTTACCATGTGGATATTTTTCAGCAAATGTGTTACGGGCAGCGTGGATCTGGTAAGGCAGAACCGCTATATCATAGTTAATATATTCATTCCGAAATCAGTGCTGCTTATGAAGGATATCCTTGTCAATGTATTCAAGATGATGCTTTCCTTTGTGATAATAGCGATCATGATGGTCTGCTACAGGATCCCTTTATCATTATCCATGCTGTATTTTGTTCCGCTGATCCTTATCCTGGTGATCTTTACCTTCGGAACATGTTGCATTATCCTGCATCTGGGTGTTCTCTATGAGGATATGGGATATATCGTATCGATCCTTTTAAATATTGCCATGTTTTTTTCCGGGATATTTTATTCTATAGAGAGACTTCTGCCCAATATATACGGATATATCCTGGGAAATTTCAATCCTGTCGCTTTCCTTGTCATATGTATGAGGAAGGCTATGATATATAATGGGGATGTGCCGGTAACAGGTGTCGTTATATGGTTTGTATTGTCAATCGTATTGTCCTGCTGCGGTGTATGTCTCATAAAAAACAATGAAAACAATTATGTGAAATTAAGATGATGGAAGATCAAGCACTTACTGTAAGTAATCTGAATATTTCGTATGCTGCCTTCCGCAGCAAGAGGATAAGAAATCTGTTTTCGGAAAGAACGAAAGATGTGGAATCCATACATGCCGTAAAGGATCTGTCTTTTTCATTATCGCAGGGAGAGGTTCTGGGAGTGGTCGGTCTTAACGGAAGCGGGAAGACTACATTACTGCGCGCGATCGCGGGGATATTCTCACCGGATTCGGGAACGATCGACCTGCATGGAAACCGTGCATCCCTGATGGCTCTTGGAGTAGGCTTTGACCCCGAACTTACAGGAAGGGAGAATATCATACTCTCGGGAATGATGTACGGTTATACCGGAAGGGAAGTCAGGGAAGTGCTTGATGAGATCATCAGCTTTTCCGAATTGGGGAATTTTATAGAATATCCTGTCAGGACCTACTCAAGCGGGATGCATTCGAGGCTGTCTTTTTCCGTGACGTCCTTTCTTAAAACGGATATAATGCTGGTGGATGAGGTCATAAGTGTAGGGGATGCTCATTTTAAGGAGAAGAGCAGGGCCAGGATGCAGGAAATGATAGATGATAAGAAGCATAGCGTTGTGCTTGTCTCTCACGATGAGGAACTTATAAGGAATACATGTGACCGTGTTATCTGGCTTGATCACGGAAGCCTTAAGATGGAAGGTCAAACCGGTGTAGTATTGTCCGGATACTATGATTTCCTCGCCGGATGTGAAGGAGTGTAGTTGTATGTCTGACGATATCAAAATATATGTGGCACACTCGCCGAACAGCCATATGGAGCGCATTGACGCCCCGTTTTTTTATAATGTTATTGCCGGAAGCGATCTGCAGGAAGGAACATTTCCCGAAGATATGGCAGCCGACAATTCCGGAGACAATATAAGCCGTAAAAACAGGAAGTATTGTGAACTCACCGTACAATACTGGGCATGGAAGAATGAGCAGGCGGACTATTACGGATTTTGCCATTACCGGAGACTTTTTTCCTTCGGAACCGAGAGGGAGAAGATAAACGAGTGGGGAGTGATCGGATATGATAAGCTCGATAAGGCGGTTTATCCGGCGCTTAAGATGGACAGAGATTCTGTTTCCGGCAGGATAAGCGGATATGACATACTTGTGGCGGAACCTTTTTTGCCGGATCACCCTTCACACATGACGGTATATGAACATTATGAGAAATTCAGGCATCTTCGTATAAAGGATCTTGATCTGATGCTCGAAGTTATAGACCGCAAATATCCTTTTCTGACTCCTTACGCAAAGCATTATATGACCGCAGAGTATTTCTATCCCTGCAACATGTTCATAATGAAGAGGGAGCTTTTCTTAGACTATGCCGAAAAGCTGTTTTCCGTTCTTGACGAGGTCGAGAAAGATATAGATATGACCCTGTACTCCAGAGAAGGCATAAGGACAATGGGGCATCTCGGGGAGAGATTTCTGGGGATATATTATGAGTATATAAAGGCGCAGGGGAAGTATTCCTGCGGTACGCTCCAGACTGCACTGTTCAACGATGCTGCTCAGGATGCTCCGGTAGAGATAATACATGGAGATAACGTATGTCCTGTGGTCTTTGCGGCGGACCAGAGCTTTGTCCCGATGCTTGGAGTCAGTATCAGGAGTCTTATAGATAATGCATCAGAGGCAAATGAATATGAGATATATATTTTATACAGGGATATCCGTCCCGACTCTGTGGAACTGCTTAAGGGTTATTTTACGGAAAAAAATGTACATCTGCATTTTGTGAATGTACTGCGCCATATTTTCCGATACAGGCTTAAGGCCAAGGATCATATAACAACGGAGACATATTACAGATGTCTGATACCGGAACTGCTTAAGGGATATGATAAAGTATTATATCTTGACTGTGATATCATCATAAGATCGGATATTGCAAAACTGTTTGAAACGGAGATGTCAGGCTGCCTTATCGGTGCGGCTATGGATCCCGATTTTATGGGTCAGTGCAACGGAATGAACCCAGATACGGCACAATACTGTGAAAGTGTTCTTAAGATCGATCCCAATACATATTTCCAGGCAGGAGTGCTGCTGTTTAACATAAGCGAATTCAATGCTTCTTCCATTACGGCCCGGAAGATGTTTGACATGGCTGATACGGGGATATACCGTTATTCCGACCAGGACATCCTTAATATCCTTTGTAACGGAAGGGTGAGTTACTTTGATATGTCATGGAATGTGATGTATGATTTTGACAGATACAGATGGGAATATGTGATCAAATACGCACCTGAAGCGATACTGAAGGAATATGAGAATGCAAGGCTTGAGCCAAGGATAATCCACTACGCCGGTTATATCAAACCATGGCACACGGCGGATGTTGACTATGGAACGCAATTCTGGGAAGTGGCAAGGAAAACACCGTTCTATGAGATGCTGCTCCATGAAATGATGAAATATACGCTTGCAAACCGCGTGGAGACCAAAAAATACAATGAAAAATTAAGGCACAGGATAAAACTCGCCTATGTCAGGCTGTTTCCCGAGGGGAGCAGGAGACGGGAGTGGATAAGAAAGTATATAGTACCGCATGCGAAGAAGAGTCTGACCGATTACATAAGCATTGAGGTTGAGTAAGGTATTTGTTTGTTAAGGAGAGCGCAATGGCTATAGAATTTGATTTCAGAAAATATCCCGGCAGAAAAAGCTCAAATATCAGGAGGGATCATGGTGATCCGCTTATTTCGATCATCACGCCTTACTATAATGACAGGGATATTATATGGGATACCTGCCAAAGTGTCGTCAATCAGACCTTTCCGTGGTTTGAATGGATCATCGCGGATGACGGATCGGATGATGAATATACTCTTAAAACTCTTAAAGAAATAGAGGCTTTTGATGACAGGATAATCATCCTCAGGCAGGAAAACAGGGGAATAGGGGCGGCGAGAAATTATGGCATAAAAAACGCGAAGGCCGACTATATCCAGATCCTTGACGGTGATGATCTGCTTGAGCCTGTTTATCTTGAATACTGCTACAGGATGCTTGAAAATAATCCGGAAGCTGCTTTCGCATGCACATCCTTCTGTGTGTTTGGGGATGAGAAGTATATAGTGGATGAACCTTTTGACAGCCTTCGCCAGCTTAATGAAAACCAGCTTCTTCCGGAAGCTCTTATAAGACGTGAATGGATCGATAAGATAGGGGGATATACCGAAGAACCGAAGATATTCTATGAAGACTGGGATTTCTGGCTGCGGCTGATGGCAGCAGGAGGAACCTGCGTGAAGTCGGGGAAAGAGGTATTATGCTGGTATCGCCGCAGAAAAAACGGATTATTGGCATATATAAGGAATGACAAATCTCTTGAAGACAGATGCAAAGAGATAATAGAGGAAGACAGGAAATACATTTATATGATGCATGAGCCTGTTATGTTTCCCGACAGCGGAAACGAGCCGCATACTGTCCATGGTCCAAAGAAAAATACCTTTGACCGTAAGATGTTCAGCGATGATAAGATAAGTGTCCTGTTCCTTTTTCACTGGTTTTCAAGAGGAGGAGCCGACCGCTTCAATATAGATCTTATTAACGGGCTTGACCGTGAGAAATACCATGTCACCGTAGCGACTACTCTGAGAGGAGAAAATGAATGGCTGCAAAGAGCAAGGGAAAATACGGATGATATATTTAACCTGCCGAATTTCATGACATCATCCGATTATCCGGAATTTATCGGTTATCTTATCGACACAAGGGATGTGGATATCATCTTTATAGATATTTCCATAGCCGGATATTGTATGCTTCCCTGGATCAGGAAGGAATATCCCCGGGTTGCCGTGGTTGACTATCTGCACATGGTGGAGAGATTCTGGCGTATTGGCGGTTATGCCGGTATCAGTGCGGTATTGTCATCATTTATCGATCATACTTATGTATGCAATTCGGTTACCGGCAGCGAGCTGTGCAGGGAATTCGGCAGAAAAAAAGAGGACGTATCGACCGTATATATAGGGGTTGATACCGATTGGTTCAAACGCGGGAGGATAAGAGAAGGGATCCTTCACGAGATGCTGAATATTGAAAGGCACAGGCCGATAGTGCTGTTCCCCTGCAGGATCTGTCCGCAGAAGCGGCCTATGCTGATGCTGAAGATAGCGAAAATGCTTGTTGAGGAAATACCGGATGTTGCATTTGTTGTGGCAGGCGACGGAGAAGATCTTGAGAGAATGAAGGGATCCACATATAACATGGGTCTTACGGACAATGTATATTATATCGGCGCACAGGAGGAAATGCGCCCCTATTATCAGGATGCATCGGTGACCCTTATATGTTCGATAAGTGAAGGCCTTACGCTTACCGCATACGAGTCACTGGCCATGGGAGTACCCGTGGTAAGTGCGGATGTCGGAGGGCAGAGGGATCTTATAGACAGTAAAGTCGGAGCCATTATCCCGCTTATGCAGGATGAGATAAAGGACTACAACAGCATCTTTTTTAAGAAAGAAGAAGTAAAAGCATACTCGGATGCATTATATAGGCTCCTTACGAACGATACATTAAGAGCCGAGGCATCGAAAGAAGGCAGAAAAAGGGTTGAAGATAAGTTCTCCACATCCGCGATGATAGCATATTTTGATAATGAGCTGGAAAGGATCGTAAGGGATAAGGAACTAAAAAGAAAACGTGAATCCGTCTCAAATGCGATGGCACTTCTTAACGATATGCCGGGGGAGTATTACAGATATTTCCTTATGGCAGAATTCGGCATACATCCGGATATTGCGGGAAAAGAAAAGCCTGAACACCCGATAAGGGTTGACAGGGGTATGGTTGAGGGACCGCTTCCCGAAAAACAGCCCGACCTTGGTGAGATCCGGCAGATACTGATAGAACACGACAAATACATAAGAAGTCATGAGCAGGTCATAACCCGTCATGAAGAGGTAGTGAACCGTCATGAAGAGGTAGTGAACCGTCATGAGGAAGTAGTGAACCGCCATGAGGAGGTGGTAAACCGCCATGAAGAGGTAGTGAACCGTCATGAGGAGGTAGTGAACCGCCACGAAGCATCAATAAATCACCAGTGGGAAGTACAGAAATGGCACGAGGACCGTATCAGTATCCTCGAGAATAAGAAGTGTTTCTGTCCCTGCTGCGGAAGAAGGTTTGATGCTTTCAGGGAAGGATATTGGGCGAACTCCCGGGATGTGGACACAAGGCGGTATAAGACTCAAAAGCAGGATGTTGTGTGTCCTGAGTGCTGGTCACTTCCAAGACACCGGATACTGGCAATGTGGATGAATGAGCATAAGGATATGCTTGCCGGCAAACGTATCCTCTACTTTGCTCCCGTGAAGCCGGGAAATCTGTGGTTTGACAGAAACGGTATAAAGGCCACTACCGCAGATCTGTATAATGAAGCAGATCTTAAGCTTGATGTACAGAATATCGATCAGCCCGATAAATCATGGGATGTGATTATCTGCAATCACGTGCTTGAACATGTCGATGATCATAAAAAGGCAATAAAAGAGATGAAAAGGATCATGTCGGATGATGGGATAATGATCCTGTCTTTTCCTGTTGATGACAGGTATGATACTGTGTATGAGGATCCTTCCAAAACCACCGACAAACAGAGGATCAGGGCATTCGGACAAAACGACCATAAGCGGATATTCGGACGGGACAGTATGGAAATGTTAAGCAGATCCGGCTTTAAGGTGGAGGAGATATCCGGAGCAGGGATGCCTGCTGAGATAGCACCCTTTACCGGCCCGGCCGATTACGATATAAATATCCTGTATTTGTGCAGAAAGGCGGAAAATACTTTGGAACCGTGATCTTATTCTAAGATCCGTTCTGTACTATATTGCCGTTTAGTTCATATGAGACGGTATTCTTACCGTGCGTCTTGGAATGATACATGCATTCGTCGACATGGCGTAAGGTATCCATTGTGGCCTTAAAGAAAAGGTCAGCTGCCGGCGAAGAAAAATATGGCTATTGAGAAAGTGCCGTTTTTATGATATAATCTCTTTTGTTTCAGGGTAGGTGCAGGGTTAGTACATCGGTAGTATGCAAGCTTCCCAAGCTTGAGAGGCGGGTTCGATTCCCGTACCCTGCTTGACATCAAAGTCGCAAATCCGGTATTTACAAGGGTTTGCGACTTTGTATATAAAAGTGATCCGGTAAGGAGAGAAAAATGCTGACAGAACAGATAATGGATATTGCAAGGGAAGCGGGACAGATAATGCTCGAGGCTTCAAAGCCGAAGATAATGGAAAAAGCCGGGCATGCGAATTTCTGCACCGAAACCGATGAGAAGATACAGGCATTTCTTATAGAGAAGCTTGGACGGGTTTTACCTGAGGCTGAATTCCTGGGTGAGGAGGACGGACAGGATGTGTTTAAGGAGAAGATGGGCAGCGGGTATCTGTTCGTCATTGATCCGATAGACGGGACGTCCAATTTTATTTACGGATACAGGCCGTCCGTTATATCTATAGCGCTGCTTAAGGAAGGCCGCCCTTATATCGGAGTTGTTTACAATCCGTTCGATGATGAGATGTATCATGCGATGGCGGGACAGGGCGCATATATGAACGGAAATAAGATAATGTCTTCGGATACACCGCTGTCGGATTCGCTTGCGGTATTCGGCACGAGCCCTTATTATGTGGAACTGCAGGAGAGGACATTTGACATAGCAAGGAAGCTCCTTCCGCAGTGCGTCGACTTAAGGCGTTCGGGAACGGCTGCATGGGATCTGTGCTGTGTTGCGAGCGGTAAATGCGGACTGTATTTTGAGATGCGTCTGCAGCTGTGGGACTATGCGGCAGCAGCTCTTATCGCGACGGAAGCAGGATGCAGGGTGACGGATACGGACGGCAACCCCCTGCCGTATAACGCTCCTTCACCGGCAGTGTGCATATCAAGAGGAGTTAAGGAGATACCGGACTGCTTCAGATCATAAGGATCATGAAAATGCAGCGGGATAATATACTGAAAGAGGTAAAGAGAACATGAAAAAATGGATAAAAACGATGATGATCGGTGCTGTTTTAACGGCTGGACTTATATTCGGAGGTTGCGGCAGTACCGCATCGGCTCCGAAAAATACAGAAGGCACAACGAAGGCGGAAGAAAAAGAAGAGCAGGCATCAGAGCAGGAAGAAAAAGAAGAACCGGCGACCGGGCAGGAAGTAAAAGATGAGGCAAAAGACGAAACAAAAGAGCAGGAAGACAGTGTACAGGCTTCGCATTACGTTGATATTGACGTGGAAAATTACGGTACGATCACGGTAGCTCTGATCGAGTCAGAAGCACCGGAGACGGTTAAGAATTTTGTGGACCTGGTACAGAAAGGCTTCTACGACGGACTGACCTTCCACCGCATTATGTCGGGCTTTATGATACAGGGCGGAGATCCTCTCGGTAACGGTACGGGCGGATCGGATAAGGAGATAAAGGGAGAATTCATGAGCAACGGTGTGAACAACAGGCTATCACACGTGCGCGGTGCGATATCAATGGCAAGGAGCCAGGATCCCAACAGTGCGAGCTCCCAGTTTTTCATTGTACATGAAGACAGCAACTTCCTTGACGGAAACTATGCCTGCTTCGGATATGTGACCGACGGGATGGATGTAGTGGATAAGATATGTGAAGATGCCAGGCCTGTCGACAATAACGGGACCATACCGAAGGAAGCTCAGCCTGTTATAAAGAGTATCAGGCTGAGATAGGAAGGCTTATTTAAGACATATTTATCGGGGTAAACAGCATGGGTGATTTCGTCAGACCGGCGGACAGCTCTTATTCAAAGAGGACCAACAGGATCGTTACCGCAGTATTTTCGGTTCTTTCCGTGCTTTTTTTTCTGCCGGTACTGTTGGTCATCATAGTATCTGTGTCTTCACAGGATAGTGTTACTGCTGTGGGTTACAGTTATTTTCCGCGCGAATTTTCACTTGAAGCATACAGATATCTGTTTAACTCGGGAATGTATCTTGCAAGGTCTTTTGTAAACTCGGTCATCATAACTATAGCGGGAACAGCTCTCGGGCTTATACTTATGTATCCCATGGCTTATGCACTTTCACGCAGGGAATACAGAATGAGGGGATTCCTTATCGTGTTCATCATGATACCCATGCTCTTCTCGGGGGGACTGGTAGCAAGCTACATGGTGAACACGCAACTGCTTCATCTTAAGAATACATATTTTGCACTTATCTTTCCCGGCCTGTGCTCCACCTGGTATATCCTCATCATGAGGAACTATTTTATGGACGCACTGCCGGATTCACTTATCGAAGCCGCCAAGCTGGATGGCGGCAATAATTTCCAGATAATAACAAAAGTGGTGATACCGCTTACAAAGCCCGTCATAATGACGGTCGCGGTATTTCAGATGTTTTCATATTGGAACAGTTGGTACCCGTCGCTTTTGTATATCGACAGCAACCACACGGAACTGTATCCGTTGCAGTATGTGCTCGTCAATATGGAGAGAAGCATCGAGACGGTAACACGCGATGCACAGTATCTTACGGGAATGCAGTCATACACACCGCCTGCCGTAACTATCCGGATGGCTATGGTGGTGCTTGTCATACTTCCGATCATGATCTTATTCCCGTTTTTCCAGAGGTTCCTTAAAACAGGAATGTCGGTCGGCGCAGTCAAGGGGTGAATCATGATGAAAAAGTTATGCAGCATTATACTTATCATAGCGTTCACTGCTTTGCTCGTGTGCGGATGCGGGCCGGTTTCCCGTGATGTAAATTCCGGGGGAGAAGAAGTGATAAAGCTTAGGGTGGTCACTTATGATAACGGAAGTGTACCGCTTGATGCTAAGGAAGTCATCGCAGCCGCAAATGAAGTATCGAGGGAGAAGATCGGAGTTGAGGTAGAGCTTGAATTCCAGTCGAAAGAGAAGATAAACCTTATGATGGCTTCCGGTGAATACTACGACATGGTATTTACGAATTCATGGATTAATAGTTTCGATAAAAATGCATCGGTCGGTCTGTACTACGATATAACGGAAGCAGTCAAGGAAGTAACTCCGGATCTGTATGATTCGATAGGAGAATACTGGGACTGTGCGAAGATAAACGGAAGGATATACGGCATACCTGTTCTGAAGGACATGGGTTCCGAAAATATGTACAGATTAAACGCCGATTATTTTGAAAGAAAGAAGGGTATGAAGATCCCCGAGAGGATGACTTTTGGGGATATAGAGCCGTATCTTAAGGCATATAAGGAGGATCATCCGGCCGCATATCCGCTTGCTATGGATAAGAGCGGGCTTCCGGGATTTTCAAACTTTCTTGAGAGGATAGTGGAGACCGTTGTAGTGATCCCCTATGATCAGGAAAAACCAGAAGCGATCGCGTTCTGGGATAACGAGGAGGTCATGAACAGGTTCCGACTCCTTCATAAGTGGTATAAGGCAGGATATATACAGCCGGATGCGGCAACGATAGATTCGACCAATACGGATAGGTCGATCCCTGTCCGTATCGGTGTTGCCTGGAAGGGATATCAGGGTTATTCCAATCCGGAAGACTGGGGCTTTAACGTAAAGACTTCGATATATGACGGACCGTATATTTCCCGTACCAGCGAGCAGGGAGCGATGTTTGCGGTATGCGAGGCCTGCGATGAGGAACATATGAAGGCATGTCTTAAGTACATGGAGCTTCTCGGTACGGACAGGAAGTTCAGGGATATATTGGGTTACGGAATCGAGGGCAAGCATTTTGAATATCTTCCGAACGGGACCGTGTTCCGTCTTAAAGCAGGACAGGACAGATACAATACCAGGCTGTATCAGACAGGTTCGGTGGTGAACGCGTCGGTTGAATCCGTTAGCAAAACTTTCCTTGCGGACCCGGATCAGTGGGAGAAGGTTTTTGAAGAGTATAAGACGGATGGTATTTACAGCAGGACGAAGGGTTTTTCATACGATCCGTCGAAGAAGGAAGATATAATCGCGGCGGTACTCGCCATATACAATGACTATTCGACGGAACTGCTCACGGGGACGAGCGATCCGGATACGGTGATACCGCAGATGAAAAAACGTATGGAAGCGGCAGGACTGAACGAACTGCTGACAGATATAAATTCAGAATTGGATAACTGGCTTAAATGAATAAACGAAGAAAAAAACAAAAACAGCATGCAGGGTTTAAAAAGGATACAAGAGAGATGACATTGTTAGCTCTTCCGGGAATGCTCTGGTTCATATTGTTCTGCTATATCCCGATGTTCGGGGTGGTGTTTGCGTTCAAGCAGTTTAAGGCAAGGCCGGGTGAATCGCTGTTTACGAATCTGTTTGTCAACAGCCCGTGGGCGGGATTTGATAATTTTTCATTTCTCATGCGTTCTTCGGAAATGCCCAAGATCATGTTTAACACGATCTTCTATAACGTGATCTTCCTGATAGCGGGAATAGCGGTACCGGTAGTTTTGGCGGTATTTTTGACAGAGGTACACGGCAAGAGGTTTTCGGGTGTCGTCCAGATGGTGATGCTCCTTCCGTATTTTTTGTCATGGGTAATAGTCGGATACTGCCTGTATGGTTTCCTTGCTACCGATGAAGGACAGATAAACCATATCTTAAGCCTGCTTGGCTTAAAGACTGTGCAGTGGTATCAGTCGCCGCAGTATTGGAGAGGCATACTCATCGGAACGGGATTGTGGAAGTCGGTCGGATATTCGATGGTCATTTATCTGTGTTCCATAACTGCGATAGACCGCAGCCTGTATGAGGGCGCGGCACTTGACGGAGCGACTTTCCTTGACAGGGTAAGGTACATCACGGTCCCCATGTTAAGGACTACGATCACGACGATCTTCATACTCAATATCGGAAGTATCTTGACTTCCGATTTCGGCCTGTTCTATCAGGTGCCGATGGATTCCAATTCACTGCAGCCTGTCACGCAGACGCTGGATGTTTATGTATATAAGGCGCTCATGCAGCAGGCGAATTTTAACTACTCAGCGGCAGCGTCATTCTTACAGAGTACGGTCGGTTGTATGCTGCTCTTAATATCGCAGGCTGTTATAAACCATTTGAAAAATAAGGAAGGATCAGAATATATAGCAGGGGAACAATGATAATGAATAAGAAAACGAAGATGATCTTTATATGCGCGGTCGCGGCTGCGCTGATCCTTGGGATATTCGCCGGGATAGCGATATCAAAAAGCACGGGAGAGGAAACCGGACCAAAGGATAGTGTAGAGGAAGCCGGGACTGATGCGGATACAGGAACGGAGACCGGAACCGACACCGATACGGAAGGAAAGAACACAAGTGATACCGATACGGAACTAAAGACCGGAAGTGATGCCAATGCGGAGGAAAAGATCGGATCGGAAAACGATAAGGCCGGATCATCAGACGGGTATATCCTTGAATATGCATTAAATAACAGCTGGAAGGATGGGGATATCACCATGTACGGGATCGACTGGAAGATATCCAATGCATCTGGAGAGGCCATTGACGGATGGGAGCTTAAGTTAGAGATTAAGGGCCTTGCGAAGGCGGAGGGCTGGAATGGGGATTTTAAGATAAACGGAGATACATTGACGATAAAGAACGTTGATTATAACGGAAATATCCCGGCGGGTGCCGATACCGGGATGGGATGCAATCTCGGTGTCAAAGCGGATGAACTTAAGGTGACACAGGCAGAACTCAACGATAAGGAGTGCAGGATAGATAAGGTGAAGGCCATTGATCCTAACGCCAAAAACGCTGATGATAAAGCGAAGAATACGGACGATAAAGCAAAGAACTCAGACGATAAGGCAGGCATCAAAAAAAATACCGATGCAAAGCAGGGAGATGACTGGCTGCATACGGACGGGAACAGGATATATGATAAGGACGGGCGTGAAGTGTGGCTCACCGGTGTAAACTGGTTCGGATACAATACGGGTACAAATACCTTCGACGGCTTATGGAACAGCAGCCTTGAAAAAACGGTGAAGGCCGTTGCGGACAGGGGCTTTAACCTCATACGTGTGCCAATGTCTGCCCAGATCTTAAATGAGTGGTCAAAAGGTGTATATCCCGAAGCCAATTATAACAGGGCTTACAATGAGGAACTGAATTCCATGAACAGCCTCGAGATCTTTGAATATTTTCTCAGCCTTGCAGAAGCAAACGGGATCAAGGTACTGATCGACATACACAGCGCACAGACGGATGCTTCGGGACATATGGCGAACCTGTGGTACACGGATAAGGTAAGCGCGGATGAATATCTTGCGGCGCTTAAGTGGGCGGCGAACAGATATAAGGATAACGATACGATAATAGCCTATGATCTTAAGAACGAGCCTCACGGTAAGCAGGATGAGGGCAGCAGGGCAGCCATATGGAATGATTCGAAGGCTGACAATAACTGGAAATACATGGCCGAGAGGGCGGCGCTTACCGTGCTTAAGGAGAATCCCAATGTGCTGATCCTTGTGGAAGGTATTGAGATCTATCCCGTGGATATAAAGGCAAACGGGGATTATCATTCGAAGGAAGCCGAGGATTATCACTATAACTGGTGGGGTGGGAACCTGCGCGGCGTGCGTGATTTTCCCGTGGATCTTAAGGAGTATAACGATAAACTGGTCTATTCGCCGCATGATTACGGTCCGACTGTCTATGAGCAGCCATGGTTCCACGAAGACTATGATTATGACAGTCTCATGAAGGAATGCTGGAGGGACAACTGGTTCTATATCCACGAAAAGAAGATCGCGCCCCTGCTCATCGGGGAATGGGGCGGCTTCATGAGGGAGCCGAATCTTAAGTGGATGACCTGCTTAAGGGAGCTTATCGGGAAGAACCGGTTAAACCATACTTTCTGGTGCTTAAATGCCAATTCGGGCGATACGGGAGGTCTGCTTAAGGATGATTTCGTTACCTGGGATGAAGATAAATATGATTTTGTCAAGGAAGTACTGTGGCAGGAGAACGGAAAGTTCGTAGGACTTGACCACAGCATACCGCTCGGAGAGAACGGGATGAGCATATCGGAGATAAAGAAATAGATACATTCGGCAGGAAGGAGAGGCACATGGATATAAACAGGTTAAGGGACAACAGTGCACCGATGGAAGAGAGGCTTGATATTTTGCTTAAGAGCTTAACGATCGAAGAGAAGTTTAAGCTTTTTACGGGCAGGATGGAAGCCGTTGAGAGGCTTGGCATAAAGGAGAGCTTTCTTGGCGGAGAAGCGGCGCACGGAGTACAGCAGCGAAACGATCAGGCGGGAGAAAATACCTTCCCACCGGTAAAGACCACGGGTTTTCCGCAGCCTATTGGCATGAGCATGAGCTGGGATAAGGAGATGCTCAGGGCAGCAGGCGAGGTGACTGGTACTGAGGCAAGAGTGATCGCAAAAGAGCATGATAACCGGGGGCTGTCAAGATGGGCTCCCACGGTCGATCTCGAGCGGGACCAGCGATGGGGCAGGAATGAAGAGGGATACGGCGAGGATCCGGTGCTCACGGGTGAGCTTGCAGGTGCTTATGTCCGAGGGATGCAGGGTGACGATCCTGAAAATAATCTTAGGATCGCGTCGGTGCTTAAGCATTTTTATGCAAATAATACGGAAGACGGCAGGGGTTATAAGGATTCCGTATTTGATGAGAGAAATAAATACGAATACTATCTCGAGGTCTTCAGGCGTGTAATAAAGAGGGGACATGCCGAGGGCGTGATGACCGCATACAATAAGATAAACGGTGTACCCGGAATGGTAAACCGGGAGGTGCAGGAGATCCTTAAGGATAGATACGGACTGGTGCATGCGGTAAGCGACGGCGGTGCTCCGACACTTCTGCGCACCGAGCATCATTACTGCGAGGATGATGCGATGGGCATCTCGGATTCCATAAAGGCGGGCGTCGACATGATGCTCGATGATCCCAAAATGGTTGAGCAGGCGGTAAGAACGGCTTATGAAAAGGGAATGCTGACGGAAGAAGACATGGACCGCTCGATCCGAAATTCCATGAAGACAAGGATAAGACTCGGTATCTTTGATGATACGTGCACAAATCCTTACGCAGCAGTGGATCATGAAGATCTCGGTTCAGAATATTCCAAGGCAGTCTGCAGGGAACTGTCCCGTGAATCGATAGTCCTTCTTAAAAACGACGGTACTCTCCCGATACCCACGGATACAACGCCTGAGAAGATCCTGATCGCAGGCCCGATGTCCGACAGATGGGATATGGACTGGTACAGCGGAATGCCGTTTGAGAGGAGCACGATAAAGGACGGGATAGACGCGGTGACAGAAAGCGATGTATCCTGTGCCGAATGCTGTGACAGGATATCCTTATCATACACCGGAGGGGAGAAGGAAGTTCTTATCGGAGAATATGTCCTTGAGGACTGGGGAGAGAACTGCTTCTGCTTAAGGGATGCGGTTACGGGAATGTATATGTCCTCACCGATCGAGGCGGGCGAGATAAAGGCAGACAAAGAGACACCGTTTGAGTGGTTCCCGACCATAGTTTTTGCAATTGAGCATATAAACGGTGATGAGGTGTCACTCATCGACTGGAAGAAGCGCCGGGTTATCTGCGGGGCGGACGGAAAACTATATGCGCATGTAAAGGATACAGACGGCGGATCAGAAGAGAAAAAGGACAATGTCAACGAAGGTGAACTGATGAGGGCAGGAAACCTTAAGGTTGAAGATGAGATAACAGCGGAAGCCCGTTTTAAGATAAAGATGATGAACAGGGCAGAGGATGAACTGAAGGCGGCATCCGAAGGAAGAAAATACATTATCCTAACCCTCGGCAACCAGCCTCTCATAAAGGCAAGGGAGGGCGTTGACAGGACGACTCTTTCTCTTCCCGGTACCCAGGAGAAGCTATGGAAGACGGCCATGGAACTTCCGGCTGTTAAGAACGGGGAATGCAGGGTGGTCCTTGTGATCATGGCCAATTATCCTTATGCGATAGGTGAAGCCGATAAGGCTGTAAATGCGATACTTATTTCCGCGACCGGTTCTCAGTATATGGGAAGAGCGGTAGGGGATGCGCTGTTCGGAAAGACAGCACCTGCGGGAAGGCTGCCGCAGACCTGGCCAATGTCCGAGAAGGATCTTCCGCCGATCGACGATTACGATATCATAGGCGGTGGACGCACATACAGGTTCATGAAGGCAGAACCCTTATATCCCTTCGGTTACGGTCTTACATATACGGATTTTAAGTATGTCAAGCTCTCTGCTGTATATAACAGGGAGGAAGATATCATCCATATCCATACGGCCGTATGCAATACGGGAGATACGGCGAGCGACGAAGTGGTACAGATCTATGGTATCGCTCCCGATACAGGGATCGTAAGGCCGAAGTGCCAGCTTATCGATTTTGCAAGGCTTAAGGGGATAAGGCCCGGAGAATTAAGAGAAGCATCATTTATGGCAGAGCCGGATGTGCTTGCGGTATATGATGAGAAGCTTGGAAAAAGAGTCGTGAAGGCAGGTGAGTATATCATATATGCGGGACGCTCAAGTGCCGATGAATGTATGAGGGTACGGGTCACATTACCCGAGTTGATATATGATATATGATCAGTATGAAAAGCGTTAAAAATGTCGGACAGATACGTTAGATCCGAGAACGGAGGTTAAAATGTCTGAATTGAGCGATCGCTGCAGAAGGGATTTTGCGGCAGGAGATATGGTAAGGGATGCGGGTCTTAAAACACCGGATGATATAAAGAGATATGATGATATAAGATACGGAGAAGATGAAAAGTATAATCTTTTAGACGTATACAGGCCGAAGGCTTACGGTGATATCGGGGAAGGAGCGGCGAAGGAGCTTCCGGTCATAGCGATAATCCATGGGGGCGCTTGGGTATACGGCGATAAGGAAGTGTATCAGTACTATGCGATGAGCCTTGCACAGAGGGGCTTTGCCGTGGTGAATTTTTCCTACCGGCTGGCACCTGAAAATAAATTCCCCGCTCAGCTTGAGGATATCTGCGCGGTATTTAAGTGGATGGATGAGAACAGGGACAAATACGGGCTTGACACGGATAACGTGTTTGCCGTCGGAGATTCCGCAGGCGGACATCTTCTCGGACTGTTTGCGGATCTTTATTCAAACGATGAGTATCTTAAGGCACTTAAGGAAAAATATAAAAAGGCCGATTTCACATTACCGCTTAAAGGTAAAGAGCATGCCGTTAAACTTAAGGCAGTGGGACTTAACTGCGGGAAATACGACCTTACCCGCAATAATGCTTCGGACCCCGATACGCCTAAGATGATGGTCGATTTTCTGGAGGGTGCGGGAACAAAAGAAGAGTATGCGCTCACCGACGTTACGAGGCATGTAACGAAGGATTTTCCGCCGGCATTCATCATGACCTGCCCGGGAGATTTTCTTAAATATCAGGCACCGTTCATGGCAGATGCCCTGATGGAGAATTCTGTGCCGTTTGTCTACAGATTTTACGGAGATGATAAGGATCCGCTGCATCACGTGTTCCATTGCAATATGCATCTTGAAAGTGCTAAAATATGCAATGATGACGAATGCGGATTTTTTAAGCGGTTCACGGACTGAAAAAAAGGAAGTAAGGATAGAGATCCGGGTACAGGATATGGGTATTGAGATAGAGAAAAAATTTCTTGTAAAGAGTCTGCCTGAGGATAAGGAAAGTTATCCCTTTCATGTGATAGAACAGGGATATCTTAACGTATATCCGGCGATCAGGGTAAGACGCGAGGATGACATTTATTATATGACATATAAGGGAGATGCCGTTCCCGATAAGAACAACGAGAGCGGGATAGGGAAGCTTGAATATAACATGTTCCTTGACAGGGCATCTTATGAGCATATGGTATCAAAGGCCGACGGAAACATCATCCGTAAGATAAGATATCTGATACCCTTAAACGAGGATGCGTTTTCGGAAGGATATCTTGAAAAGAGGCCCGATATAAAGAAGGCGGTCAGTGACGGAGAGATCAGGATCGAGCTTGATGTTTTCAAGGCACCGTTTGAAGGGACGGTGATCGCCGAGATCGAATTCCCGGATGAGGATTCGGCAAGAAATTACGTACCGGCAGAGTGGTTTGACAAAGAGGTAACGGGCGACCGCAGATACAGCAATGCGTACATGAGCAGTTTTTCGGTGGAGAGCTGACGGTGATGATACTTCTGATACATATAGTCGGGTGTTGATGCATGGAGAACAGATATAAAGAGTGCCTTGAGGTCATCGTTAATCCCGAGGCATCATCCGGAAAGGGCATAAAGACATGGGAGTGTGTCAAGAGCATACTCGATGAGAAAAATGCCCCATATAACGTACATATTCTTGCTGCACCCGGACAGGCGACATATGTTGCCGCAAGGCTCACCAGGGAGCTGAAAGAGGACTGCCACATCCTTGTTATCGGGGGCGACGGTACCTTGAACGAGACGCTTAACGGGATAAAGGATCTTGAACATACGAAGCTCTCATGTGTAAGGTCGGGATCCGGGAGCGATTTTGCCCTCAATATGAAGATCGAAAAGGATGTCGCAAAGGCGGTCATACATCTGCTCGATGAACCGGAGGAGACAGAGATCGATTTCGGAGAGGTAAGGGCCGATGACTATCCGCCGAGACGTTTTCTTATAAGCTGCGGAGTCGGATATGATGCGGATATCTGTAAGGAAGTGTCGGAGAGCAGGGTAAAGAAGCTGTTCAACCGGATCGGTATCGGAAAACTGTCATATCTGTTCATAGGTATCAAGCAGATCTTCACGAGAAAGAAGACGATGGCGCTCTTATATCTTGATGATAAGAAGCCCATAAGGATACGAAAACTGTTTTTTGTTGTCGGGATGAACCATAAGTATGAAGGCGGAGGCGTACCGTTCTGTCCGGATGCGGATCCGGCGGACGGGATAATGGATGTCTGTCTCGTAAAGGATATGGCAAAACCGCTGCTGCTTCTTGCAGTGGCCATGGTATATTCGGAAAACCATTTAAGATTTAAGAACATTAACTGCTACAGATGCAAGTCCATGTATCTTGCCGCGATGAAGCCGCAGCAGATACACCTTGACGGTGAGACACCTTACGAAGCGCGAAGGATACGGTGGGAAACCAAGGGGAAGTTAAGGTTTGTAAAGTAGCTTTGACAGAAATATAAGCAACGGGAGAGAGAAGATGAAAGCGATATCATGGAACGTAAACGGACTGAGAGCATGTGTTGACAAGAATTTCATGGAGGATTTTAAGAAACTTGATGCCGACTTATTCTGCCTGCAGGAAACAAAGCTCCAGGAGGGACAGATAGAGCTTGACCTTCCGGGCTACCATCAGTACTGGAATTATGCCGAGAAAAAGGGATACAGCGGAACGGCAATATTTACGAAGCGAGAGCCCTTAAGCGTTACCTACGGGATGGGCATAGAAGAGCACGATCATGAAGGCAGGGTGATCACGCTTGAATTCGATGAATATTATTTCATAACCGTCTATACGCCGAACAGCAAGCAGGAGCTTGAGAGGCTTGAATACAGACAGCACTGGGAGGATGATTTCAGGGATTATCTGTGCGCCCTTAAGGAAAAGAAACCGGTCATCTTCTGCGGAGACTTAAATGTCGCCCATAAGGAGATCGATCTTAAGAACCCGAAGACCAATCATCATAACGCCGGGTTTACGGATGAGGAGAGAGGCAAGATGACGCAGCTGCTTGATGCGGGCTTCATAGATACCTTCAGATATTTCTATCCCGATAAAACTGATATCTATTCCTGGTGGTCCTACAGGTTTAAGGCAAGAGAGAAAAATGCGGGGTGGCGCATCGACTATTTCATAGTGTCCGAAGATTTTAAGGACAGGATAAAAGGAGCATCGATCCATACGGATATCTTCGGTTCGGATCACTGCCCTGTGGAACTTGATTTCGAATAAAAAGGCATGCTGACATATTTTTGTTTTATTGAAGCAGACGGAGGAAACCTATGTCGGATAGTTTGATAAACAGGGATTTTTACGAGGCGATCGTAAGATTTGAAGAGGATGAAAAGTCGCAGGAATATTACTATAAGATCATGGACAGCCTTACGGGTAAGAAAGATCCGGACGGTAAGGAAGAGACCGTAAGGGACAGGATACTTAAGGCTTATGCAGTGCTGTTCTGTGAGGATACCGGGGTTATGCCGGGGCAGAAGGCCGGAGTTGATGATGTGGCGGATACGGCGGACCGTCTGTATATCGGGAGCATCGGTTACGATCCGGGGCACTGGTACAGGATGAAATACCATTTTCCCGTCATAGATGATGATAATTATGACAGGTTTGCGGCTCTTGTAATAGCCGATCTGAACGCGGGCCCTCTTAGGGATGCTGCGGTAAATGACGGGGATACTCTTGTTGTCGGGGAGGCGGATCCGCTGCATATGACACGCAAGGACAGGATGGAGCAGAAGGTTAAGACAGTAAGTATAAGCTGAGGAGAGGCATTATAGTAAACGAAATAAATAAATTCGTTCACTGTACATATTGAGCAGGAGAAAACAGGATGAACATATATGCAGTTACTTCCGACAAAAAAGAATTAAGCCGGTTAAGAACTATCCTTGAGGATATTAGCCCCGATACCGAAATATCCTGTCATGACGATCCTCTGTCCGCTCTGGCAAAGGCAAGGGAGGGTGCATATCCCGACGTGGCATTTTTACGTCTTGATATGCCTGAACTTGGAGGACTTGATCTGGGAAGGTATCTTAAGGAGTTATATCCTTTTGTCAATGTGATCATCATTTCTGATGACAGGGAGGCTGCATATGACGCGATGAAGTTGCGTGCGAGCGGATATGTCATTTCGCCGTTTTCCGGGGAGGATGTCAGGGATGAGCTTAACGAGTTAAGATACCGTGGATCCCACACGATGAAAAACAGGGTCTATATCCAGACATTCGGAGACTTTGAGATATTTGTAGACGGTGAGCCGGTAGCGTTTAAATACACACGCACCAAGGAAGTCGTGGCAGTGCTTGTGAATAACCGCGGTGCCCAGACTACAAACGGCGAGATAATCGCATCGCTGTGGGAGGATGACGGGGATCCGGAGAAGAAGCTGTCGTATCTGCGCAATCTGAGACAGGATCTTCAGAACACACTGACGAGACTTAACCTCGAAGGTCTGATCATCAAACAGAGGGGGAGCATGTCGATAGTACCGGACAGGGTAGAGTGCGATCTGTATGACTGGCTTGATAAGAAGAAGGAATCAAGATACCAGTATACGGGCGACTATATGAACCAGTACAGCTGGCCGGAATTCTTCCACGCGGAGCTTGACGAGATCAGTTACCAGTTGTATGGGGAATAGTTGTCTGTCGGGTAAGATATGTGATAAAATATTTTGATGGGAATATCCGGCTTATGCAGGATACATGAAGTGTTTTATAGGATGATAAGGGTGTTTGATATGAGAATAAATGCGGGAAGGATGATCAGGGCTGCGGTCGGGCTTGTTGTTGCTCTGAGTCTGTGTATCACTGTTTTTAAGGAAAATGTCGGTGCGGAGGTTGCGAGCAGGGATGTGTTCGGAATAGGTGCCGATTACACTTCTATACTATACGATTCCTCAAACGGCATGCCCACTTCGGAAGCAAATGCGATCACACAGAGTGCCGACGGTTTCATATGGCTCGGAGGCTACAGTGGTCTTATCAGGTATGACGGCTCCAATTTCTACAGGTTTGATTCTTCGAGCGGTATATCCAGTGTGTTCAGTCTGTGCGTTGACAATAAGGACAGACTGTGGATAGGTACCAACGAAAACGGTGTCGCTGTTTATGACAGGGGTGAGATCAAGGTTTTCGGCAGAGTGGAAGGAGTGGCGTCTCATTCGGTAAGGGCGCTTGCTGCGGATAATGACGGGAACATAATAGTGGGAACCACGCAGGGGCTTGCATATATAGACGGCGAAACCCTTGAGATGCATCAGATGAGTGATCTGCAGCTTAACCAGAAATATATCAATTCCCTTACCGGAGACAGCGAAGGCAGGATATACGGTCTTACTTCGGACGGTGACTTGTTTACGATATCGGACGACAGGGTGACCGCATATTATGAACGTGAGGAAATAGGCGGCGATCAGATCAATTCTATCTATGCTGATCCGGACAAGCCGGGAACACTGTACCTTGGAACGATGGAAGCGGAGATAAAGACGGCTGCAGTAAACGATGGAGGTATAAAGATCGTCAGGACCCAGTCCGTGGAGCCGCAGAAGAATATAAATTCCATGATAAAGACAGGCGGCAATCTGTGGGTAACGGCGACAAACGGTCTCGGTTATATAGATGTAAACGGCAGATATCACGAGATCAAGGACACACCGATGAATTATTCGATCTCAAATGCGATGACGGATCACGAGGGCAATCTGTGGTTTACATCCACGAGACAGGGAGTAATGAAGATCGTACCCAACAGGTTCATTGATATAAGCAAGCTTGCCGGACTCGAATCGAAGGTATACAATTCGACCTGCGTAAATGACGGCAAGCTGTATCTGGGAACGGACGGCGGACTTGAGATCCTTAACTTAAGCGATTACAGCCTTGAGGAAAACGAACTTACAGGACTGCTTGAGAATGTCAGGATACGCTGTGTCAAGAATGATGATAAGGGCAGGATATGGCTGTGCACGCATGGAAATACGGGACTCGTGTGCTACGATCCAAAAGACGGCTCGACAAAGATATACAATGAGGAGAACGGACTTAAGGCAAACCGCGTAAGGGCATGCATGCCCCTTAAGGATGGAAGTATAGCCGCTGCTACCGGTAACGGATTATATATAATATCAGATGACAAGGTAAGCGCACATTACGGAGAAGAAAACGGGATCGCGACGGCAGAGATCCTTACGGCAGGCGAGGATGATAAGGGTGTACTGTACTTAGGCAGTGACGGTGCCGGGATCTATGTGATAGATAACGGAAAAGTAAAAAACATCGGTGTTGAGAGCGGACTTACGAGTGAGGTGGTACTCAGGATAAAATGGGATGACAGACGCAGGATGCTGTGGATAATCACATCCAATTCAATCGAGTATATGAAGGACGGTGTTATCCATACAGTGTCTAAGTTCCCGTATTCGAACAATTACGATATCTTTATCGATGAACATGATGATGCCTGGATACTTGCATCAAACGGTATCTATATAACATCTGTAGAGGATCTTATCGGAGATGAGAAGATAGATTATGATTTCTATAATTTAAGGAGTGGACTTCCTTATATCGCAACGGGAAATTCAAGGGATTATCTGGGAGATGACGGAATGCTGTATATCGCCGGAACGACCGGAATATGTGCCGTGAACATCAATGAGGACGATCCGGAGAGCAAGGAAGTCGGACTCGTGATCCCTTCGGTCGAAGTGGACGACAGGGAGATGGTTGTAAAACCGGGAGATACCGTTTCGATCCCGGCAGGGAGCAAGCGCCTTGTGATCAATGCATATGCGCTTTCATACGGACTCTCCAATCCTACCATAAGCTATTGCCTTGAGGGTTTTGACAGCGAGCCCATAATCACGAGCAAGCAGGAGCTCGGCCAGATAAACTACACGAACCTTGACGGCGGACGATATGTTTTTTCAATGAGTGTCCTGGATGAAAAGACAGGCGAGAAGAGAGAGTCGATAGCTCTTGGGATAAGCAAGGAGAGATCGGTTTATGACAGCCTGGCATTCTGGCTTATCATTGTTGCGGCCGGGGTTGTGGGAACGGGAATCGCGATGTGGAGAGTGTTTTTTAACAGGCAGCAGGCACTCATACTTAAGCAGCAGGAGGATAAGAAGTTCATCGACCAGATCATGCATACCTTTGCAAAGAGCATAGATCTGAGGGATCAGCAGAATCAGGGACATTCGTTCAGGGTCGCTTATTATACGAGACTTTTGGCAGAGGAGCTTAAGGAGAAGAGGGGCTATACGCAGGAGCAGATAGACGAATTCTACCATATCGCACTTATACATGACATCGGTAAGCTGAGCATACCTGACAGAATACTCAATAAGCCTGAACGTCTTAATGATGAAGAATATCAGATCATGAAGACTCATGCGATAAACGGAGCCAATATGCTCAAGAACGTTACGATAGTCAAGAACCTCTCGGTAGGTGCAGGATGTCACCATGAGAGGATGGACGGCAAGGGCTATCCCAAGGGGCTTAAGGGAGACGAGATACCCGAGGTTGCAAGGATGATAGCCGTTGCGGATACCTTCGATGCGATGTATTCAACGAGGCCGTACAGGAAACAGCTTGATATAAATGTTGTTCTCGATGAGATCAGGCGCATACGCGGAAGCCAGCTTGATGAAGAGGTTGTTGACGCACTCCTTAGTCTGGCACAGAAGAATGAGCTTGACAAGAGCAAGGTTGATGAAGCTGTTAAAAATCTTGATGTTAATAAGGAACACGTTGAAATGGTGGAAGAAGCCGTGGATGAAAAGACCGACAGGGCTAAGGAAGATGAAGAGTTCCTGAGCAATCTCGGATTTTAATAAAAGGGGGAGATCTGATGTTAAAACTGTTCACGAACATTGAAAAGAGCAATGAAAGCGGGAAAAAGAAGGAAGCGATGCATCCTATGATACTGATGGTTATTGTGGTAGCATTGTGTGCTTTTTTCACATATATAATCCCCGCAGGTGAATATGAAAGAGTGATCGACGGGGAAACTGAGAGGGAGACGGTTGTTCCCGACAGCTTCCAGTATGTCGAGAGGACACCGGCATCCGTATTAAAGCTCCTTATGTCGTTAACACTCGGCATGCAGGAGGCCTCGGGCATCATTTTCTTCCTGCTTATAATCGGAGGGATGTTTGCGATAATAAACGGGACAGGGGCGCTTAACGTGGGAATGGCGAATGTGTTGAAGCGTCTGAAGGGCAGGGAGCTGCTGCTTATTCCGATACTGATGATATGCTTCGGCTGCGGCTCGGCATTCTGCGGAAACTTTGAGGAATTTCTCGTATTTGTTCCTCTGGTGCTTGCCTGCTGTATCACGGTAGGATTTGATTCGCTTACCGCAGTCGGGATCATCTTTATTTCAGCCACGGCAGGATACGCGGGCTCGATAACCAACGCCTTTACCGTGGGTACTGCCCAGAAGATAGCGGATATCCCGTTGTTTTCCGGGATGAGTTTAAGGATAGTTCTTTTCATTTCTCTTGAGATCGTATCTATAGCATATGTCATGTGGCTTGCGCATATGGTAAAGGTCAATCCGAAGTTCTCGGGTTCATATCTGTATGATGAAGAATACAACAAGGGTAAGAAGATAAAACTCGATAATGTGAGCAGGCTTTCAAACCGTCAGATATATGCCCTGATCGTGTTCATGCTCGGAATGGTATTTGCGGTATTCGGGATGATCAGATGGGGATATTATGTAGATGAGCTTGCCGCTATTTTCCTTGCCGTAGGGATAATAGGCGGCGCTGTAGGCGGACTTAAGCCTAAGGATATCTGCGAATACTTCGTAAAGGGCTGCAAGGATATGGTACTTCCGTGCATCATGATAGGTTTTGCAAATGCGGCGATAGTCATATTAAATGATGCGGACGTCTTAGATACCGTGCTGCACTCCCTTTCCGGCATCCTTCAGAAGTTCCCCGAATCGGTGATGCCGATAGGGATGTTCATTTTCCATGAACTTTTCAATGTCATAGTGCCGTCGGGTTCGGCGCAGGCAGCGATCACCATGCCGCTTATGACTGCGCTTGCAGACAAGGTGGGTATGACCAGACAGACTGCGGTTCTTGCATATCAGTTAGGAGATGCATTCACCAATATAATGGTTCCTACAGGAGGTGAGATACTTGCTGCGCTCGCGATATGCAAGGTACCTTTTGGAAAGTGGGTAAAATATCTGTTCCCGCTGTTCGTGATATGGTGGCTGGTTGCATTTGTTTTCCTTCTGTATGCTTCAGGCACAGGCTTCGGACCCGTATAAGAACATCAGGGTTACGATGATCTTAAGGACCGGAATTTACGGATCTGATGGAGGACAGGAGAAATATGTAATGAAGATAGCAGCGCTTGAGATAATGAATGTAGGTTCGGATGTGGACCTGTCGGAGTTTCGTGATCTGGGCGAATTTACGGCATATGATACCACGAGGACTGATCAGATATATGAGCGTGCGCATGAAGCAGAAGTACTCGTAATAAATAAACTTCCGATAAACGAAACAACGATCGGGGGACTTAAGGAGCTTAAGCTTATATGTGTAACAGCGACGGGTTATGACAATGTTGATATCGAATGTTGTAACAGTCGCGGGATAAAGGTATGCAACGCGGTCGGGTATTCGACGGCATCTGTTGTACAGTACACATTTGCCGCACTGTTCTATATCTATGAGAAATTAAGATACTATGATGATTATGTAAGGGAAGGTCACTATTGTGATTCGCCGATCTTTACGCATTTTGAAGAGCGCTTCAATGAACTTGAAGGCAAAACATGGGGTATAGTCGGGCTTGGGAACATAGGCAGGAGAGTGGCCGCCGCGGCGGAAGCTTTCGGGTGTGATGCGGTATATTTTTCAACGAGCGGGAATCATGATGATGATAAGTACAGAAGGCTTGAATGGGATGAGTTTTTAAGATCATCGGATATAATATCGATACATGCTCCGCTTAATGATAATACAAGGTATCTGTTCTCGGATGAAGCCTTCGATAAGATGAAGGATACAGCCTTCCTTGTGAACATGGGCAGGGGACCGATAATAGATGAGGAAGCACTTGTAAGAGCAATAAAGGAAGGGAAGATCGCCGGTGCGGCACTTGATGTCATAGACGGTGAGCCCATGAAGAAGGACAGTCCTTTAAGGGAACTCAGTGATGATCCGCGGCTCCTTGTAACACCTCATATCGCATGGGCGACAGTCGAGGCAAGGGCAAGGCTCATGCACGAAGTATATCTTAACATTAAGGCTTACCAAAACGGAAAGGACAGAAATACGGTAGAGTCGTGAAAGCCGATTTGACAGGACTGAGATAAGTGACATATTACACATATATGGTAAGGTGCAGCGACGGGTCGCTCTACACAGGATACACGAATGATCTGGATAACAGGATAGAAGTTCATAATTCCGGCAGGGGAGCAAAATATACCAGGAGCCGCCGGCCGGTAGAGCTTGCGTATTTTGAAGAATTTTCAACAAAGGAAGAAGCAATGAGCCGTGAATGGCATATAAAACGTCTGAAGCGTCCGCAGAAGGAGAAGCTCATTGCAGAATGTCTATCAGGGAAAGGATTTGACATATGAGATCCGAAAAAAAGGGCGGGTTAATAATGGCAGCCATAAACGGCAGTATAGTGATCGCAATAATACTTATAGTCGGCACGATACTGTCCGGAAGATTGGCGGGTTCCGATACCGAAAAGGCAGTCCGGAATGTCAGTCTCCTGTATCTTGATGAACTCGCGGGAAGGCGTGAACAGGTGGTTTCATCAGCCCTTGATAATTACATCGAGGACATGGATGTGGCAATAGGGATGATCGAGAAGAGTGACTTAAGCAGTGTTGAGAGTCTTCAGTCATATCAGGCGAGGATGAAACTCCTATACGGTCTTGAGAAGTTTGCTTTCGTCGATGAGAACGGGATCATCTATACATCCAGAGGTACCAGAACAGATATCGATCAGTATGATTTTGATCCGTTTACCATTTCAAAGCCGGAAATATCCCTTAAGAACGCAGACAATGAAGAGAAGAAGGTGGTCATCGCCATGCCTGTAGACAGGCTTGATTTTGAGGGAGCCGTTTTGGTCGCGGGTTTTATGGAGATCGATATGGAGGATTTTCTGGACAAGTTATCCTTAAGATCCGCCAACAACGGAACGACATTCTGCAATATCTATACCCGTAACGGTAATTCCCTGACAGAGCTTGTATTGGGCGGACTGTCGGCGGACGATAACCTGTTGGCAGCCCTTGAGAAGGCCGAATATGAAAAAGGTTATTCATATGAAATGGTCAAAACGCGTTTTGAAAACGGCGAGGCGGGAGTTGTGTCCTTTACATATAGCGGGGTAAGCGAAACCTTAAGCTATGTTCCGGTACGCGGAACGGACTGGATGCTCACATATCTTATCCGTGAAAGCGTGATCGTCGAGCAGATACAGAATATTACTGACGGTATCATAAGAAGAAGTGTGATACAGTCGCTCATCACGGCTGCAGTGCTGCTTGCGATATCGTGTATCATGATAATACAGACAAAGAAGGCGGTGAGGCTTGCATCCGAGAGAGAAACATCTGAGCTTCTGCAGCAGGAGCTTGAAGAACGCATAGCCCTTCAGGATGAACTGTTAAAACAGGAAAAGATGCAGACACAGCAGGACAGCATGATAACGGCTCTGGCTTCGGATTATCTGAGTGTTTATTACATAGATCTGGATTCCGGGAGAGGCATCTGCTACCGCAATGAGACAAAATACACAGATACTGCACAGGGCGATGAATTCGATTACGCAGAAGCAGTGAGGGATTATGCGAACCGTTTTGTGACTGAAGAATACAGGGATGCTTTCATTAAGTTCACGCAACCGGAGAATATCAGAGATGCGCTGAAGGATGAACTGATAATCTCTTTCCGTTACGTGATAAACAGGAACGGAGTCGAGACATACGAGATGCTGAGGATGGCAGGTGTAAGGCATCCGGATGCAAGGGATGACAATAAGATCCATGCTGTCGGTGCCGGATTTTCAAACATCGATGCCGAGATGAGGGACTCGCTTGCGAGGAACCAGGCTCTTTCCGATGCTCTCGATGCTGCCGAGGAGGCAAGCCGGGCGAAGACCGTATTTTTATCAAATATGAGCCATGAGATCCGAACACCCATGAATGCGATCATCGGTCTTGATACCCTGGCTCTCAATGAAGAGGGCATATCGGACAAGACCAGGGATTATCTTGAAAAGATAGGCGATTCGGCAAGACATCTTCTGGGAATTATCAATGATATACTTGATATGTCGAGGATAGAATCGGGAAGAATGTCGATAAAGAATGAGGAGTTCTCATTCTCGAAGATGATAGAGCAGATAAATACGATGTTCTCGGGACAGTGCGAGGAGAATAAGCTTACATATAAATGTGAGGTGGAAGGTCAGCTGGATGACTGCTATATAGGCGATCAGATCAAGATCAAGCAGGTGCTCATCAATATCCTCGGCAATGCGGTCAAGTTCACACCCGAAAACGGCAGTGTCAGCTTGCGTATAGAGAAGAAGGCGGCATTTGACAATAAGACGACGATCTGCTTTAAGATAAGCGATACCGGTATCGGAATGAGCAGAGAATATCTGCCGAAGCTGTTCGAGACCTTCAGCCAGGAGAATGACGCAAGTGTCAATAAATACGGAAGTTCAGGTCTTGGAATGGCCATCACGAAGAGCATTGTCGAGATGATGAACGGTAAGATAGAGGTGGAGAGTGAAAAGGGCAGGGGTACGACTTTTTCCGTTACACTGACACTGTCCGATTCCGGTAAAAAATCATCCTGTGGAACAGAGGAGGCAGAGATAGTACCTCATGAGTTAAACGTGCTCGTGATAGATGACGATAAGATCGCCTGCGACCATTCAAGGCTGGTGCTCGAACAGGCCGGCATCCATGCGGAGACCGCGCTGTCGGGGCAGGAGGGACTTGAGATGATAAGGTTGCGTCATGCAAGGCATGAGTCTTATAATCTTATCATAGTAGACTGGAAGATGCCCAAGATGGATGGCGTAGAGACCACCCGCGCGATAAGGGAGGAAGTGGGGGATGAGTCCGCGATCATCATACTTACCGCGTATAACTGGGATGATATCTTAGAGGAAGCACTCGATGCGGGAGTTGACAGTTTTGCTTCCAAGCCCCTGTTTGCAGGTAATCTTATGGATGAATTTAAGACTGCACTTTTGAAGAAACGTCAGAAGGGTGAAGGAAAAGGCAGGAAGGCCGATCTTAGCGGACGCCGGATCCTTCTTGCTGAAGATATGCTGATAAATGCTGAGATCATGAAGGAAGTCCTTAAGATGAATAAGATGGAAACGGAGATTGCCGAAAACGGGAAGATAGCCGTTGAAATGTTTGAGTCTCATGAACCCGGATACTATGCCGCGATTCTGATGGATATGCGAATGCCCGAAATGGACGGGCTTGAGGCAGCCTCGGCGATCCGTGCACTCAAGCGGGATGATGCTAAAACGATCCCCATAATCGCTCTCACCGCAAATGCGTTTGACGAGGATGTCCAGCGTTCACTTCAGGCAGGGATGAATGCACATCTGAGTAAACCGGTGGAACCCGGGCTGCTTATCAGTACTCTTGAAGAACTGGTGTGATATGGAGTTTTTTTGATAGAATAATAACGTATCCAACGGAGGGAAATATGGAACATTACAGGGAAACAAGCGGGCGTAAACGACGCGTACTTATAGTTGATGATGAAAGGATAAATTGCGAGATACTCGGAAATATCCTGTATGAGAGATATGAAGTACTGTATGCGAGTGACGGACAGGAGGCATATGATATACTTGAATCCACACATCCGGGGATATCGCTCGTTCTGCTGGATCTTAGAATGCCGCGTATGGACGGCTTCGGACTGATAAATAAGATCCGTTCGAACAACAGGTTAAGATCGATCCCCGTTATCGTTATGACATCGGAAGCGGATGCGGAGGTTAAGAGTATCAATTTGGGGGCGGCGGATTTTATCACCAAGCCCTATGATATGCCGGAGGTGATCCTGGCGAGATGTGAACGCATCATTGAGCTGTCGGAGGATAAGACAATAATCAGTTCTGCCGAAAAGGATCAACTTACAGGTCTGTATTCGCGTGATTTTTTCTATGAATACATCAAGCAGATCGAAACGTACAACAGGGATATACGGATGGATGCAGTCGTTTTCAATATCGATCACTTTCATCTGACAAACGAAATGTACGGTCGTAAGACCGGCGATAACGTGCTCAAGGGTCTGGCCGGTGTATTAATGAACATCTTCGAGGATGTGGCCGGGATAGGCTGCAGGGCTGAAGCTGATATGTTCTATGTCTACTGTCAGCATCAGTTCAGTTACGATAATATAATGGAGAGGATACAGAACAATCTGCCCGAACTGTCCGAGAAAGCCAAGATAAGGGTTAGGATGGGTGTGTATCCGAACGTGGATAAGGATATCGAGGTTGAGTCATGGTTTGACCGCGCGAAGCTTGCATGCGACAGGATAAGGGGCGATTATACGAAAACGATGTCCACATATTCAAGTGAACTGTATGAGCGTTCCGTGTACCACGAGGAGCTGATAAACGAGATAGATGAAGCCATACAGAACAAGGATCTTGTAGTATTCTACCAGCCCAAATTCGGGATACAGGGTGATAAGCCGGTGCTAAGAAGCGCGGAGGCTCTCATAAGGTGGAAGCATCCAAAAAGGGGAATGATAAGTCCCGGCGATTTTATCCCTCTTTTTGAAGGAAACGGACTTATCCAGAAGCTTGATAACTATGTTTGGGAAGAGGCGGCGCATCAGATACGCAAATGGAGAGAGAAGTATGGCAGGGCCATACCGGTCTCGGTCAATGTATCAAGGATAGATATTTATGATCCGGCACTTGAAAATAAGCTCCTCAGGCTTACAGAGACCTATGATATAACAGCGGGGGAACTGATGCTTGAGATAACCGAATCGGCGTATGCGGACAATGCAGACACGCTGGTCAGGGTAGTCGATAATTTAAGAAATCATGGTTTTAAGATCGAGATGGATGATTTCGGATCGGGCTATTCATCGCTTAATATGCTTACAACGATCACGATCGATGTAATAAAGATAGATATGAAGTTCATACGGAATATGCTTAAGGATGAGAAGAGCTTAAGGATGGTCAAGCTTATAATAGACATCGCCAAGTTCTTAGATGTACCCATCGTTGCGGAGGGTGTTGAAGACGAGGCTCAGCTGAAGGTGCTTAAGAAAATGGGATGCGATATCATCCAGGGATTTTATTTCAGCAAGCCTGTTCCTGCCGATGAATTCGAGAAGTTCATTGAGGAGGAAATATAAATAGAAATACACTAACAGGAACATGGAAGACAGATCACATTTTATTTGGAGGGATTGTTATGCTGACAGTGGATGCGTTAAAGAATTACGGAGCGGATACGGCAACAGGTCTTATGAGATGCATGGGAAATGAAGCACTGTATTTAAGGCTTGCGGGCTCGATGATGACCGAACAGGGGTTCAACAGGTTTCAGGCCGCATATGAAGCGGGGGACGGTGAGGCAGCCTATTCCGAGATCCATGCGCTTAAGGGTGCGCTGGGAAATCTGTCCATAACACCGCTGTATGATAAGGCCTGTGAGATAAACGAAAGGTTAAGAGCGGATAAGAGTGCGGACTACAGCGAACTTATGAATGAGTTTACGTCACTTAAGGAGGAATTCTTTAAGCTGTGCGAGTAGGTTCGGATGTTGAAAACGGGATGGAAATGTGGTAGTATTCATCGGAAAAAAGTTTTAACGGAACGGAGATATATATGAAAGCTTACAAGGATATGACGAGGGAAGAGCTGCTTGAACTGAAGGCGCAGCTTGAGAAGGAATATAAGGAAGAGGAAGCCAAGGGGCTTAAACTCAATATGGCACGCGGGAAGCCGGGACTTTCGCAGCTTGAGATAGCGATGCCGATGCTCGATGTGGTAAATGCAAGTTCGGATATGCATACATTGCTCGGAACGGATACCCGTAATTACGGAGACCTTGACGGTATCGGTGAATGCAGGCGTCTCATGGCTAACATGATAGGTGTTGAGAAGGACAATGTCATCGTTGGCGGTAATTCGAGCCTTAACCTTATGTATGATATGATCGCGCGTTCATTCTGCTTCGGTGTAAGGGGATGTACTCCCTGGTGCAGGCAGGATAAGATAAAGTTCCTCTGTCCCGTACCCGGATATGACAGGCACTTTAAGATCACCGAGCAGTTCGATATCGAGATGATAAACATACCCTTATCGGAGACAGGTCCCGATATGGATATGGTGGAAAAATATGTCAACAACGATCCGGCGGTCAAGGGTATCTGGTGCGTTCCGAAGTACAGCAATCCCACAGGCATCTCCTACTCGGATGAAACGGTAAGGCGTTTTGCAAATCTTAAACCCGCGGCCGAGGATTTCAGGATATACTGGGATAATGCTTACTGCATCCATCATCTGTATGACGACGATCAGGATGAGATACTCAACATCCTTGATGAATGTAAGAAGGCCGGAAATCCCGACATGGTATTCATCTTCGCATCGACATCGAAGATAAGCTTCCCGGGATCGGGCGTTTCCGTTGTTGCTTCATCCCTTGATAACGTGGATTGGATACTTAAGCTGATGGGTGTCCAGACGATAGGACATGATAAGATAAACCAGTTAAGGCATGTAAGGTTCTTTAAGGATATTGACGGACTCAAGGCACATATGAAGAAGCACGGCGAGCTGCTGCGTCCCAAATTCGCGGCTGTTACGGACACACTTGAGAAGGAACTTACCGGTCTTGGCATCGGAAGCTGGGTAAATCCGAAGGGCGGCTATTTTATCTCCTTTGATGCGCTTCCGGGATGTGCGAGATCGATAGTCGCAAAATGCAAGGCTCTCGGCGTTGTGCTTACGGGTGCCGGTGCGACCTATCCGTATGGTAAGGATCCGCAGGATTCAAATATACGTATAGCGCCTACCTTTCCTTCGACCGAAGAGATGAAGGATGCGGCAAGGGTATTCGTGCTTTGCGTGAAGCTGGCCAGTGTGGAGAAACTGCTGGAGGGTTGATTTGTGATAATTATGAATATGAGGTGATAGAAATGACAAAGATTGACATTGTATCGGGGTTTCTCGGTGCGGGAAAGACAACACTCATCAAGAAGCTTCTTAAGGAGGCTCTTTCGGATGAGCAGGTAGTGCTCATTGAGAATGAATTCGGTGAGATAGGTATCGACGGTGGTTTCCTTAAGGAGGCGGGTATCGAGATAACAGAGATGAATTCGGGATGTATCTGCTGTTCACTGGTCGGTGATTTCGGAACGGCTCTTAAGGAGGTACTTGATAAGTATCATCCCGATCGGATCCTTATCGAGCCTTCGGGAGTAGGTAAGCTTTCGGACGTAATGAGAGCGGTTGAAGGTGTATGCCACGAATACAAGGAAGAAATCCTGACGGATTTCTCTGATGCCTCAAAGCCGGCGGGCTCCCCCGACCTAAAGGTCGTGGGCAGTGTGGCAGTGGTTGATGCGAAAAAATGTAAGCCATATCTGCGTAATTTCGGCGAGTTTTTCGAGAACCAGATCGAGCATGCGGGAACCATCATCTTAAGCCGTACCGGACAGATGAGTGATGAGAAGATAAATGCCTGTGTAGAACTTATAAGGGAGCACAATCCTAAGGCAACTATAATAACGACACCCTGGGATAAGCTTGACGGTAAGAAGATACTTGAGACTATCGAGGATGCCAAGGATCTCGAGGCCGAGCTTATGAAGGAAGTCATGGAGAAGTATGAGCACGATCATGACCATGACCATGAACATGAAGACGAACACGATCATCATCACCATCATGATCATGAAGACGAACACGATCATCATCACCATCATGAGGAAGGAATCCATACGGATTCCTCTGATGCCTCAAAGCCGGCGGGCTTCCCCGACGCTTCGGTCGGGGACAGTCACGATCATGACCACGATGAGGAATGTTCCTGCGGATGCCATGATCACGATCATCATCACCATCATCATGATCATGACGCCGATGAGGTATTTACATCCATCGGCATCGAGACATCAACCAAATACACAAAGGAGAAGGTTGAGGAGTGCCTGGAGGAGCTTGATGATACGGGTAAGTACGGTACGATACTCCGCTGTAAGGGTATGCTTCCTACCGAGGGTGAGAGATTTATACATTTTGACTATGTGCCCGGCGAGTGTGAGGTAAGGGATGGCGCAGCAGAGGTAACCGGTAAGATCTGTGTGATAGGATCCGAACTTAAGGAAGATGCCATAAGGACTCTGTTTAACTGATCGAGACGAAATAATGTGGCAAAAGAACCGTCCCCATGGCGCAAAAAGAGGTAGATCATGACATCGGTATTTATAATAAACGGCTTCCTCGACAGCGGGAAGACAGATTTTATCAATTATACGATAACGCAGCCGTATTTTCAGGACAGGAAGGCGACGCTTCTCATCGTCTGCGAAGAGGGTGAGAAGGAATATGATCCGAAGGTGCTTGAAAGAACGCGGACGTTTATGGAAGTTATCGAGGATGAGGATGATTTTAACGCAAGGAATCTGATGGAGTTTGAGAAAAAGTACAGACCCGGGCGTATAATCATCGAATTCAACGGTATGTGGCTCCTAAAGGACCACAAGCTTCCCTGGAACTGGAAGATAGAGCAGCAGATAACGATGATAAACGGGGCGACTTTCGAATCGTATTTTACGAACATGAAGTCGCTGCTGGCAGAGCAGATAAGAGGCTCGGAACTTATCATCATGAACCGCTGCGACGGCCTTGAAGAAAAGATCGCTTCGTATAAGAGGAACATAAAGGCGCTTAACCAGCAGGCCGACCTGATCTTCGAGAATAAGAACGGGGAAATGAACGTTACCCTCGAGGAGGATCTGCCTTACGATCTTACAAAAGATCCTATCGTACTTGATGATACGGGTTACGGCGTATGGTATCTGGATGCGCTTGACAATATGGACAGATATAAGGGGCGGACCATTGAGTATACGGCCATGGTCCTTCATCCGCCGCAGTTTCCGAAGGGATATTTCGTGCCGGGACGCATGGCTATGACCTGCTGTGCGGAGGATATCGCATTTTTGGGATATGCATGTAAATACGACAAGGAAGATGAACTTAAGAACAAGCAGTATCTTAAGATAAAGGCGAAAGTGAACATAGAGTATTTCGAGGATTACGGTAAGGAAGGACCGGTGCTTGAAGCGCTGAGTATAGAGCCCTGTGGCAAGCCGAAGGAAGAAGTCATATCATTTACCTAGCAGAAATGAAAAAAATGCTTTGTGACACAATAACATTTTTTTAAAACAGGAGGAAGGAAACTTGAAACAGCGAACAATTGTAAGGAAGAAATGGAAGTATCTAAGCCTGATACTGACTCTGGCAATGCTGGCGGGATCCATGCCGCTTAACACTTACGGGGCTGAGCCGGATACCGGAGAAGAACTGATCGATGTAACGGAATCCCTACAGGTTGATGATATCTGTCCGGCACTCGGGGAGGATATGCCGTCAGAAGACAGGATAACTGATGAAGCCGGTCCCGATCATTTGACGGAGGACCCTTCAGGGGTTACGGAAGAAGAGATCCTTATACCTGATGGCGAAGAGTCAACAAATTATATCGAGATCAATCAGGGACTCAGCTCACACACCGGCTTAAATGACGGTAATGAGACCCTTATCAATGAATTTGTTGCGGGTAAGCAGACTGTGATAATGGCGAAGATACCCGGCTCGGATGATTTTACCGAAGAGCAGGCCAAGAGCGCCGTGACAAATTACAATCTCGAAGCAAAGGCAGTTACCAACGATCAGGAGGCTGACAATTGCGAACTTTCCGCTTCGGGGGATAACTTCAGTGTAAGACAGGCATATGATAAGGACTGTGATGTGGTAAAGGGATGGTATGCTGTTGTCAACTTCCCCACAGGACCGGACAAGGGTGTCTATAATTTCTATATTAAGAATGGTGAGACTGAAGTCGCCGAAAATAAAGGAGTCAGGTTCTATGAGACCGAGCCGCTTAACATCCTTGTTGTTCCCGTAAACGGATATTGGAGTGGTAAATATGACGGTGGTGCACCTTCTAAGGGAGCGTTCGGAGTTAAGGATCAAAAGTTTACCGACTCCCATGGAAAAGAACGTGACTGGTCTGACCTGTGCAGCGTTCTCAAGGAATACATGCTTGATGTTTACCCCATAAAGGATATCACCTTTGAGGAGGCAAACGAGATAGAAGCAGGCACTGCTGAATACGATATGGTAAATTCGGACGGTCAGAAGAAGCTGTGGGAAGAAGCCTGCAAGCTTCAGAGCAAGACCAAGGACGGCAAGGACAGGTATGACCTTATACTGGCCTTCGTAATGTACCGCCAGGATCAGGGAGGCGGTCAGGGTTATACCTACGGCAAGCCAACAAATATAATCACCTATTCGGATAAGGATATGCTTCCCACGGTGGCTCATGAGATAGCCCACTGTTACCAGGTAGGAGATGAGTATGACGGAGGAAGCTTCAACATAAATGTTAACTATCCTCCGAACGAATATGGCGGAAGAAATTATGTATCCGGTGAAAATATTGAGAAAACTGAAGGAGCCAATGAATACTGGAAGGATTCAAAAGGGGTCAAGGAAAGCTTTAAAGATGGTCCTAAGAAAGATAAGATCAACGAGAACGGAAAGGGGACGGTGATACCTCTGTCGCTCCATCCCTACAGTCTGTCCCAGCAGAAGTTCATAACCTGGGCAGGCGTTAATGATCAGGGTGAACCGACCGAGGATGTGATATACCCTACCATGAGCTGGATGGGTTCCGGTTATTCGGGAGGAGACGGTTACTACTTCACGTCTTCTGTCATCTGGGACCATCTGCTCAAACAGTTTGTAAAGAAGGAGAAAAAGGAAGAAGATAATACCGAAGCATCAGCTGAGGAATCAGAGACCACAAACCTTGATGTCTTCAGGGATACATCGTATTCGGATGAAGAGGATATTAATGCGGTTTTCGAAGGTGAAGATGATTTCTATTATGATGATGACTGCAGATGGGGCCAGTCAAGAATGGTGGAGGTATACGGCTGGCTTGAGAAACAGGATGCCGGCGATCCCAAGGTTTCCATGTCGCCCATGTTCTCATATGACGGCGACCTTGAATATATGGATGTCATAGAGGATGAGAACCTTAAAAAGAGCGGTGATATATATACATTTGCGGCACTTGGTAATAATGACCTGGTAATAGAATCACCGGTTGACGGTGAATATGCAGCAACCCAGTTTTACGGCGGATTCTTCAATCCCAGGACAAAAAATGGCGGCGAATTGCAGAAGGAAGTCAATTTTAACTTCGATGCCGAGTATCCCGAGGGTACGAGGGATTTTGCCATCTTCAAGGGTAAGATAAGCGATATCTGCGAAGACGGATCATTACCGGATGGCGAGCACTTTATATGGCGGGCTTCCGAAAACGGGCTTTCCGGGAACGTAATTAATAATAAGCCTGATGGCTACTTAGCTTATGCGGATGTAAATTCCGAAATGGCCGAAGTGGAATGGGAAGTATACTATCCCGAGAATGCCGAGGAAGCATATACAGGCGAAGGTGAGGAAAAAGACTTATTATACACTGAGGTTTATTACTGCCCCGAGGGTGATGACGGCAAGGCATACTATGTCGGATGCAGCGATGATGAAGATTGGGAAGAGGGCTATATTTCATTCGAAACGGACAGTCGGTTTGATACCAAGTGGACCAGAAACGCCTATGTGTGGATCAAGGTAACAAACGGTGTCAACGCTATTGACATATATTCAGATGAGAATGAAATAAGCCTGTGCAATTCAAAAATAGAATTATCCGGATCCGGTATTAAGAAGGTGAAAGTAAACGGTCAGACGGAATACAGGGCAGTATGTACGGGAACTGCCATAAATCCGAACACAAACGTTAAGGTGTATGATCCTTCAAACGGCAAGTATATCTCGCTTAAGAGAGATGAAGATTATTCGGTCACTTATGAGAATAATATATCTGTGGGATATGCGACTGTGACCATACATGGTACAGGCAGATATGCCGGCAAGAATACCATAGGATTCGAGATATTAAAAAAGGATCTTGCGGGAACACCCGATGATATTCCAAACCTTACTTATTCCGATAACATGGATAACGTTATCAGGCCTTATCTCGGCATGAGGACAGTAAACGGTGTGCCTCTTATCTATGGTACGGATTTCAGGGTATCATATTCTACCGCGGATGGAACCGCTTCTTCGCTTAAAAAACTTATAAAGGAAAATCCTGAAAATCGTGTGACCGTAAACGTGACATTTACGGGAAAAGGCAATTATACAGGTGACTGCAAGAAAAAGATCAAGTTTGATGTCATACCTTCCACGACAGATCTTACAGTCCTTACGGACAGCAATGTCCAAATAGTGCTTAATAAGTCAGAGCTTCCTTACACGGGCAAGGATATAAAGCCTTCGATAAAGAGTGTAACTTTGAGCAACAATAAGATCAAGCTTAAATCAGGAGATTACAAGATCATTTATTCAAACAATAAGGAGATAGGTACCGGAAGGATCACAATAGTAGGGAAAAAGAATTATACGGGCTCCGCCCACGCTACTTTTACCATCGTTCCCAAACAGGTGAGCTCCATAAGCATTAAAGGCCTTAAGAATCAGCCATATACCGGTGCGAAAGTAAACGTGGATACATTGCCGATTACCGTAACGGCAGGCGGGATAACACTCAGAAAGGACATAGACTATACGATCGAGCCTGTTTTGAGTTCCAACTCGGTATCCTGCAATTATGTGGATGTTACGACAAAAGCCATGAAGAGTTCGGGAGCAGCACCCAAGATACTGATAAAGCTTAAGGATGCAGATCCAAACAGCAAGTATAAGCCGAGGGTTTTATGGGGTTCCAAGGTTAAGGAAGAGAAAAAATCTGTGATCAAGACCTTTGCGATCACTGCTCTTAACCTTAACTCCTCCATAGTAAGCTTCACTACAAGCAGTAATGTTGTATCTAAGAATATCGTTAAGACTCCGGACGGCAAGGACGTAATAGGAACCATACGAAATGCGAATAAGACTGAGATGGCATTAAAGAAATACACCTATGTCATAGAAGGCGAGGCAGATCAGCTTGTAAAAAATGCCAGTCTGGCAGAGGCTGTTTCGATAAGGGTCAACGGAGTCAGGGTCGATCCGGGTCTGTACACTATAAATGTTACCAAAACCGCGAAAGACAAGATCGGACAGATCACCGTAACACCGGCAAAGAATTCGCCATACAGCGGTAAGATGAACATTAAATTCAAATACGTGAAAAAGAGCAATGAGTGAGTCCTGAATACACTAAAACCTTGAAAATACGGTCGGATTGTGCTATGCTGAACAATACAGGATTAATAAAATCATAATAGCCCATGGGGCGGAAAGGTTGGATACATATGAATTATCTTGAGATCGAAAAGGTAGTTGGACGTGAGATCCTCGATTCCAGAGGAAATCCTACAGTTGAAGCTGAGGTTACGCTTGTGGACGGAACCGTTGCAAGAGGTACGGCACCTTCGGGAGCTTCAACAGGTGAGTTCGAGGCACTTGAGCTTCGTGACGGCGACAAGGGAAGATACCTTGGCAAGGGCGTTTCAAAGGCAGTTGATAACATCAACGGACCTATCGCAGATGCTATCGTAGGCATGGATGCATCTGATACATATGCAGTAGATGCAGCCATGATCAAACTTGACGGAACAAAGGATAAGAGCAAGCTCGGCGCAAATGCAATACTTGCGGTTTCAATCGCAACAGCAAGGGCTGCAGCCACATCACTCGATATTCCTCTTTACAGGTTCCTGGGCGGTGCTCAGGCTACCGATCTTCCTGTTCCTATGATGAACATACTTAACGGCGGCGCACATGCTGACAGCGCTGTTGATACACAGGAATTCATGGTAATGCCTGTAGGTGCTCCTTCATTTAAGGAAGGTTTAAGATGGTGTGCAGAGGTATTCCATAACCTTAAGGCACTCATCAAGAAGATGAATGACGTTACAGCAGTAGGTGATGAGGGTGGTTTTGCTCCCAACAGCCTTAAGAGTGACGAAGAAGCTATAGAGAAGATCCTTGAGGCTATCAAGGCAGCAGGCTTCGAGCCCGGCAAGGACTTCATGATCGCTATGGATGCAGCAGCATCAGAGTGGAAGAGCGAGAAGGGCAAGGGCTTCTATCATCAGCCCAAGTCAGGTAAGGACTTCACAACAGATGAGCTTATCGCTCATTGGGAGAGCCTTGTAGATAAGTATCCCATCATCTCTATCGAGGATGGTCTTGATGAAGAGGATTGGGAAGGCTGGCAGAAGATGACCGCTAAGATCGGTAACAAGGTTCAGCTCGTTGGTGATGACTTATTCGTTACAAATACCGAGCGTCTTGCAAAGGGTATCGAACTCGGCGCTGCCAATTCGATCCTCATCAAGCTTAATCAGATCGGTTCCGTATCCGAGACACTTGATGCTATCAAGCTTGCCAACAAGAATGGTTATACAGCGATCTCTTCACACAGGTCAGGTGAGACTGCCGATACCACTATCGCTGATCTTGCGGTTGCACTTAATACCCGTCAGATCAAGACAGGTGCTCCTTCAAGGTCTGAGCGTGTTGCCAAGTACAATCAGCTTCTCCGTATCGAGGAGCAGCTTGGCGGCGCAGCTTGCTATCCCGGAATGAAGGCTTTCAACGTTAAGAAGTAATTAACGGTTTTGTTAAACATAGGGACTCACCGTCATTATCCGGTGGGTCCCTGTTTGACTGAGAATAAAAAGGTGGACCCTATATGAAAAAGGATGGTATTTTTTTTGGAATAAAGCTTATGGCTGCTGTTCTGACAATGATGTTTGCACTCGTTGTTTTAACGCCGTCAAAAGTACATGCGCAGATATACCTGCTTCCGGACGGAACGATATTTGATTCGGATTATTATGCGTCTCTGTATGCGGATACAAGGGCCGGATATGCAAACGGCAGGTATCCCGAGAGGTTGCTGTGGCATTACCTTACATACGGTATAAAGGAAGGCCGGATACCTTCAATGTACACATTGTATAATCCGACCACGGTCACGACACCTTCGGTCATGTTCCCTCCGGTAACTTATCCGGTTTACAGCGGAGTGAATGCGATCGTTCCTTACAGCTATCCTCCGGTGACCGTTCCGATGGTAGCGCCGGTAAATCAGTACTATCCTTACATCCCTACACAGATGTATTATTTAAGATAAAATACAGGGTATCACAGCGGAGACTTGAGTCCGAGACTTAAGTCTCCGTATTTATAATATGTCAGATCAAACATATATCTCATTTCGTAAGATTCATCGGATATAACATATAATGTGTCATCGGAAGGGTGCATGAAAAAGTCAAGAGCAGCTTCATTTACGGGTTGGTTAAGCGCCCTTGCGAAGTAGAAATCATTTATCGTCAGTTTCTTTCTTGCGGCAAATTCGGCAAAGGAATACAGTTCCTCCTGAGTCAGGTTATCCTTGTCGAGAAATACGATATGTTTAAGCCGTCTGTTCCATACGATATCATCTATCAGTTTATCCTTAAGCCTGTGTTTGTAGACTACCGTTTCAGTGTAGATGGAATGTTTCTCCTTTATGACATCCTTAAGATCGGTAAGCTGGAGAAAAATGCACAGTATCAACAGGATGATGGTAAGAGACCGTTTTGTTGTACGGTTAAGCATTATCAATACAGAAAAACATATGATGTAGACTGCGGGCCAGATAAGCCGCCCGCATGCGCGGAAAACATCCCATAGTTTAAGGACAGGCTCGGGTA
>JAFSZZ010000163.1 GCA_017458765.1 Lachnospiraceae bacterium
CAATATTATAAGGAAAGGATGTGATCCCATGAAGCTCGAAAAGGTTAACGAAAATCAGATTCGCTGCACGCTTACCAAAGCCGATCTTGCCGACAGGCAGCTTAAGATCAGCGAACTTGCATACGGAACAGAGAAGGCTAAGACACTTTTTCGTGATATGATGCAGCAGGCATCGTATGAGTTTGGCTTCGAAGCGGAGGACATCCCGTTGATGATAGAAGCTATCCCGTTATCTGCCGACTGTATCGTTCTTATTATCACTAAGGTTGAGGATCCGGAAGAACTGGATACAAGATTTTCGAATTTTGCTCCGTCAGTCCATGAGGACGACTCTGATTCTTCATTTGAAGATATGCTCCACAGTTTTACGGAAGGAGCCGAGAATGTACTCGATCTGTTCAAGCGTCTTAAGGAAGAAACCGACAAGCTTGCGACTAATGGTAAGGCACTGCCCGACAAGGGAGCGCAGGAGCAGAATGAAGAAGGGGATCTGTGCAAGGCATTTGCATTTGACGATCTTGATGAGATAACGAGACTTGCTCATGTTCTGTCAGGCTTCTATACCGGCAGGAGTTCTCTTTATAAGGATGACAGGGGCGGAAGATACCTTCTGTTCATAACAAAATCGGCTCATACCAGGGAGGATTTCAACAGGGTATGTAACATAGCATCGGAATACGGTTCGATGGAGAACCTCACGGATGTTACGATAGCCTATCTTGAAGAACATGACGGACTCATCATCAGGGATGATGCTCTCCAGAAGCTTATGTATGTATGATCACAAGGGCTGCCGTTTACGGTGGATCCCATATTGTATTCAAAAGAAAACCCCCGGGAATCCGGGGGTTTTCTTACCATATGATTATGGATCGTTTTAAACCGCTGCGATCTGTTCCATCAGCTTATCCGCATCCATGCCATGTACCATTGCGGCTTCTTCGAGGCTCTCGCCCTGTGATGCGGGACATCCGAGACAGTGCATTCCCATTCCCATAAGTACGGGAGCGATCTCGGGCTTTATTCTGAGTGCTTCGCCTATTGTTGTTTCTTTTGTTATCTCTGACATTATATGTTACCTCCTGTAATATACCTGTGATACAGACGTAGATTATCATTTTTCCGTATTTAATTCAAGCCCTCAAAATGCTTCCGGTCTTATCAGATCTTGTCATGATCTTTCCGCATGTTGTCCTTGTAATGCTTTAGCAATTTAAAGCGAGCCTTATGAACAATTCGGAGCCTGCCATTTTTGTGCAAGATATACAAAAACCGCTGAGGTCCGGCGGTTTGTATCTGAAAAAGTACACAGCACGTTATTGACGTGTATACACGATTAACCTATAATTGAAATACACTAAAAACATACCGGTCTAACCCCTACATGGCCGGGTTAATTTAAATTTTATAGGAGGCATTCAAATGAGATCAGAATGGAATGGTTTCGTAGGCGGCAAATGGGAAAATGAAGTTAACGTACGTGACTTCATCCAGAAGAACTACACACCTTATGACGGTGATGCATCTTTCCTTGCAGGACCTACACAGAACACGAAGGATTTGTGGAATCAGGTACTTGACCTTCAGAAGCAGGAGCGTGCTGCAGGCGGAGTTCTTGATATGGATACCAAGGTAGTATCTACCATTACTTCACACGGACCCGGCTACCTTGACAAGAGCAAGGAGAAGATCGTAGGTTTCCAGACAGATAAGCCCTTCAAGCGTTCACTTCAGCCTTACGGCGGTATCCGTATGGCAGAGAAGGCTTGCTCGGATAACGGATATGAAGTAGATCCCGAGATAAGTGAGTTCTTCTCAACACATCGTAAGACTCATAATGCAGGATGTTTCGATGCTTACAATCAGGAGATGAGAGCCTGCCGCAGCGCTCACATCATCACAGGTCTTCCGGATGCATACGGACGCGGACGTATCATCGGCGACTACAGAAGAGTTGCTCTTTACGGTATAGATTACCTTATCGGAGACAAGCAGGCACAGAAGGATTCAACCGGACGTGTTATGACAGATGATGTTATCCGTCTTCGTGAGGAACTTTCCGAGCAGATGACAGCTCTTAAGATGATGAAGGAAATGGCTGCTTCATACGGCTGCGATATCTCAAAGCCCGCTACGAACGTTCAGGAAGCTATCCAGTGGACATACTTTGGATATCTTTGCTCGGTTAAGGAGCAGAACGGTGCAGCAATGTCACTCGGACGTACTTCAACATTCATCGACTGCTATGCAGAGCGTGACCTTAAGAACGGTACATTCACAGAGGAAGAGATCCAGGAGTTCATTGATCACTTCATCATGAAGCTTCGCTGCGTTAAGTTCGCCCGTACACCTGAGTACAACCAGATATTCGCAGGCGATCCCGTTTGGGTAACCGAGTCTATCGGCGGTGTCGGTGTTGACGGACGTCATATGGTTACAAAGATGAGCTTCCGTTATCTGCATACACTTGAGAACCTTGGTGCAGCTCCCGAGCCGAACCTTACAGTTCTCTGGTCAACAAGACTTCCCGAGAACTTCAAGAAGTTCTGTGCTAAGATCTCTATCACAACATCTTCGATCCAGTACGAGAACGATGACCTTATGAGAGTAACACA